>CBJLKR010000051.1:0-12374 GCA_966423695.1 uncultured bacterium
TCGCCGAAGGCATGGTGGTGAAGACGCAGACGCAGCTGGCGGTGCAGGCGCGCGCGGACATCCTCGAGTTCGAGCTCGTCAACCATCCGCTCGACTGCCCCGTCTGCGACAAGGGCGGCGAATGCCCACTGCAGGACTTCACGTTCCGGCACGGCTATCCCACGTCACGCATCGACGCGCCGCGCATCCACTTCCGCAAGCCCGTGCCGCTGTCGGACAAGATCGCGCTGGACCGCGAGCGCTGCGTCCTCTGCTACCGCTGCACGCGCTACTACGACGAGATCGCATGGGAGCAGGAGCTCACGACCGATGAGCGCGGCATGGGCTCGTTCATCACCAGCCAGTTCGGCCAGGCCCTGAAGTCGGTCTTCAGCGGCAACATCATCGACCTCTGCCCGGTCGGCGCCCTCACCTCGCGCGTGTGGCGGTTCGAGTCGAGGCCATGGGACATGACCCACACGGAGACGATCTGCTCGCGCTGCTCGGTGGGATGCAGCATGACCCAGTGGCAGCGCCGCGACCAGCTGGTGCGCGTCACCTCGCACGAGAACGACGACATCGACGAGGGCTGGATCTGCGACAGGGGCCGGTTCGACTACACCGACGTCAACGACGCGGCGCGCATCCATTCTCCGTCGATCGCCGGCGAGCGGGCGACGTGGGCCGACGCCATCAACGCCGTCGCGGCCGGAATCAAGGGCAAGGGTGCCCGACTCGGCATCTCGCTGCCGCAGGACGTCACGAACGAGGAGGCGTTTCTCTTCCGCAAGCTGCTCGACGGCCCGCTGAAGGGCGCGAAGGTCAAGATGCACGGGCGAACGGCCATCGCCGCACCGGCCGGCCCGACGATGCGGATCCGGGATATAGATGACGCGCGCGTGATCGTCGTCGTCGCCACCGACCTGGAGAACGATGTGCCGGTCATCGACCTCCGGGTCAAGAAGGCGGTGAGCAAGCTCGGAGCGAAGCTCATCGTCGTCTACCCGCAGGGCGTCGACTTCGACCGCCACGCCGGCACGGTCCACGTCCGCAACGAGGCCGGCAAAGCCGCCGCGGCGGTGCGGGACCTCGCCGGCCATGAGCTGCTGAAGAACCCGGGCGGACCGGTCGCCATTCTCTTCGGCGACGGCCGCGGCAGCGAGGACATGGACGGGCTGGCCGGCGCCTGCGCGGACCTCGCCGCCAGGGTCGGCGGCAAGCTGCTTCCGGTGTACCGGGCGACGAACGAAAGGGGCGCGCTCACCGCGGGCGTCGCGGGCTGGGACAAGCTCGACGGAATCGAGGCGCTGCTCAGCTGGGGCCCCCCGCCCACCGCGGGCATTCCGCCTGGGACGAAGTTCGTGGCCGCGTGGGATCACCTTCCCCGCGAGGGTTACGACCGCGCCGTCATCCTCCCTGCCGCCACCTTCGCCGAGCGCCAGGGGAGCTACACCAACGTGGAGGGCACCGTGCAGTTCCTGCGCCCGCCCATCGCCTTGCGGCCGCCGCTGAAACAAGGCTGGGAGGTCCTCTGCGACCTGGGGGCCGCTCTGGGCGTTCGCCTCGACTACGACGGAATCCCGTCGATCCAGCACGATATGGCGCTGCAGCCCCCCACGCCGGAGCCGGAGCGGCCGCCGGTGCTCATCGGGCCTGCGCACCCGTGACGCAGCTCTACAACGACCCCGTCGGGCATTGGGTCGTGGTCATCGTCGCGATGACGCTGCTGCTCTTCGTCGTCCTTACCGCCACCGCCTACACGGTGTGGTTCGAGCGAGTCGCGTTGGGCCGCATCCAGCGCCGGCCGGGCCCGAACCGGGTCGGCCCCGCCGGGCTGATGCAGCTGGCCGCGGACGGGGTGAAGCTCGCGTTCAAGGAGAGCTTCGTCCCCGCGAACACCGACCGCATCATCTACCTCGTCGCCCCGATGATCGCAGTCGCCGCCGCCTTCCTCGCGTGGGCGGTGATCCCGATCGGCCTCTGGTACAACGTCACGTACTGGATCGCCGACGTGAACGTCGGCATCCTGGTCGTGTTCGCGGTCAGCTCGCTGAACGTCTACGCGATAGTGCTGGGCGGCTACGCGTCAAACAACAAGTACTCGCTGCTCGGAGGCCTGCGTTCGGCGGCGCAGCTGGTGAGCTACGAGATGGGGCTGGGCCTCGCGCTGGTGCCGACCTTCATGATCGTCGGCTCGCTGCGCCTGCGTGACATCGCGGGCTACACCGTGACCTGGGGCCCGTACCACGGGCCCATCCCGCTCGTGCTGCTCACGCCGATCGGCTTCATCATCTACCTCATCTCGGCGACCGCGGAGACGAACCGCACACCGTTCGACCTGCCCGAGGCCGAGCAGGAGCTCATCGGCGGCTTCCTCACCGCGTACTCAGGGCTCAAGTTCACGATGTACTACCTCGCCGAGTACCTGAACGTGATCACCGTCTCCGCGCTCGCGGTGCTCCTGTTCCTGGGCGGCTGGTACCTGTGGATCGTCCCGCCCGTGATCGCGTTCGTGCTGAAGGTCGTGGTTGTGATCTTCATCTACATCTGGCTGCGCGGCACGTTCCCGCGGCTTCGCTACGACATGCTGATGCGCCTCGGCTGGAAAGTGCTGCTTCCCCTTGCGATCGCGAACGTCGTCGTGACCGCGGTCATCCTTGTGGCGGTGAGCTAGATGGCGGACGAGACGAAGAAGAACGACGAGCACAAGCAGCCCAGCGCGGCGGGCGACGTCGGCGCGCTGCTGACCGGCTTGAAGACGACCCTCGAGGAGGCGTTCAAACCCGTCGTCACGACGATGTACCCCGAGGACAAGACCACGCGCTCGGAGCGCTACCGCGGCCGGCACTACCTGCGCCGCTACGACAACGGGCTCGAGCGCTGCATCGGCTGCGAACTCTGCGCCGCGGCGTGTCCGGTGGGCTGCATCCTCGTGATCGCTGCCGAGAACACGGACGAGCACCGCGTCTCGCCGGGCGAGCGCTACGCCAAGACGTACGAGATCAACATGCTCCGCTGCATTTTCTGCGGCTACTGCGAGGAGGCGTGCCCCGTACAGGCCATCGTGCTCGGTCCGGAGTACGAGCTCTCCGACACGAGCCGGGAGAAGTTCATCTACACGAAGGAGCGGCTGCTCGAGCCCCTGCCTCCGGACGTCCAGGCCCGGCTCGACGCGAAGGAGAAGAAGTGATGGCGATCGCAGTCTTCTCCATCGCCGCGGTGGTCGCAGTCATCGGCGGCGCCGGCGTCGTCATATTCCACCAGCCCATCCGCTCGGTGCTGAGCCTCGTCCTCGTGATGCTCGCCCTGTCCGTCATCTTCCTGCTGCTCAGCGCGCAGTTCGTGTTCGTGGTCCAGGTCATCGTGTACGCGGGCGCGGTGATGGTTCTCTTCCTGTTCGTCATCGCGCTGCTCGGACCTGCGCGCGAGCTCGGTCGTGGACGCCTGCGGTTCCAGGGCTGGCTGTCGCTGCTGTTCGTGCTGGTGCTGTTCGGCCTCATGTGGGCGATGCTCCAGGGCGTCCAGTACCGCCAGCCGGAGAAGGCTGACCTCTCGCTGTTCGGGAGCGTGCAGTCGATCGCGGTCGGGCTGTTCACCACGTACCTGTACCCGTTCGAGCTGACCTCGATCCTGCTCCTCGTCGCCGCGATTGGGGCCATCTACCTCAGCCGCAAGACCATTGACGACCCGGAGGGGGGGCCCGCGGACGGGCTTCGCCCGACCGTAGGCGTGGGGGGAGGGCTCCCCCCAGATTCCAAGTAAGTGTCCTCGCTGAACATCGGCGGCTCGCAGCTCGACGCGTCCTGGTTCCTGCTCCTCAGCGCGGTCCTGTTCGCCCTGGGCGCCGTCGGCGTGCTGGTGCGTCGCAACCCGCTCGTGATCCTCATCTCGATCGAACTCATGCTCAACGCCGCCAACCTCGCGCTGGTGACGTTCGCCCGCCAGCTCCAGAACCTCGATGGCCAGCTGTTCGCGCTGATGTCGATGACGGTGGCGGCGGCTGAGGCCGTCGTCGGCCTCGCCATCCTCGTCGACATCTTCCGCACCCGCGACGCCGAGGACATCGACGACCTGAGCGAGCTGAAGGGATGAGCGACCAGCTCGTCGCGTTCCTGCTCCTCGCCTTCCCCGCGGCGGGAGCGATCCTCCTCGCGGGCCGCGGCTGGCGCGCCCCGCGGATCGTCAACGTCATCGTCGGGCCGGGCGTCGTGTGGCTGTCGTTCCTGGCCACGCTCTGGCTGTTCTTCGACAAGGCAAGCGGGGACTTCACGTACTGGACCTGGATCAAGAGTGGCTCGCTGTCGGTGCCGTTCGGGCTCCTGATCGACAACCTCTCGCTCTTCATGTGCTTCGTCATCACCGGCGTCGGCGGCCTGATCGTCACCTACTCCGTCGGCTACATGGAGCACGAGGACGGCCCGAGCTACGCCCGCTTCTTCACCTACATGGACGTGTTCGTCTTCTCGATGCTGCTGCTCGTCCTCGCTGACAACTTCGTCTTCCTGATCGTCGGCTGGGCGATGGTCGGCCTCAGCTCCTACCTGCTGATCGGCTTCTGGTACCAGCGCCGCTCCGCGGTCCTCGCGGCGCGCAAGGCCTTCGTGATGAACGTCATCGGCGACGTGGGCATGATCCTCGGCACCTTCGTCCTGTTCGTGACGTTCCACTCCGTTGTCTATCGGAATGTCTTTGCGGACCTTTCGCCCAGTCCGTGTCTAAGCTGCCTCACAGCCACGATTCGCAGTGTCTCCGACACGCCGGCGCTGGAGCTCGCCGCCTTTCTCCTCCTTGTCGGCGCGGTCGCGAAGTCGGCGCAGCTGCCCCTGCACACGTGGCTCCCCGACGCCATGGAAGGCCCGACCCCGGTCAGCGCGCTGATCCACGCCGCGACCATGGTCACCGCCGGCGTCTACCTCGTGGGCCGCATGCACCCGATCTACGACCTGGCGACGTACGCGCATGCGACGGTGGCGATCATCGGCGCGGCCACGGCGCTGTTCGCCGCCACCATCGCCATCGTCCAGGTCGACATCAAGCGTGTGCTCGCGTACTCGACGATGAGCCAGATCGGCTACATGTTCCTGGCGGTCGGCATCGGCGCCTACAGCGCCGGGTTCTTCCACCTCCTCTCCCACGCGTTCTTCAAGGCGCTGCTCTTCCTCGCCGCGGGCAACGTCATCCACGCCATGCACGACGAGCAGGACATGCGCCGCTACGGCGGCCTGTGGCGCGACTTCCGGCCCACGTCGATCGCGTTCCTCGTGGGCTCGCTGTCGCTGGTCGGCGTGATCCCGCTGGTGGGCTTCTTCTCGAAGGAGCAGATCCTTGGCCTGGCCTTCAGCAAACCCGACGACGGCATGGTCCACGTGCTGTGGCTCGTGGGGGCGGCAACCGCGCTGATCACCGGCTTCTACACCGGCCGCATGTGGTGGCTTTCGTTCTGGGGGCCGCCGGCACCGAGCAGGCCGGTCGAGCACCCCCACGCGCCGCGGCTGGTGATGATGGTCCCGGTCGCGATACTGGCCGTGCTGAGCGTCGCCGGCGGCTTCATCGAGACCCGCGCCCTCGGCGCCGGGCCGGCGACGGTCACCGACTTCCTGTCCCGGGTTGTCGGAGCGCCACGGTGGGAGGACTCGACCACGGCCGTCGTGGTCGGGCTCGTCACGATGCTCCTGGGCGCGGCGCTGTTCGCGGCCGCGATGCGCATTCGCCCCTGGACATCGTTCGCCCCCTGGGCGCAGACGCTGCTCGAGCACAAGTACTACTTCGACGAGATCTACGACCGGGCCTTCGTCCGGCCCATGGACTGGATCGCCGGGTTCGCGCTGCGCGACGTCGAGCGACCGGTGGTCGACGGCGCGGTGGTCGGCACCGGGCGGCTCGCGCGCTGGAGCGCCGGCGAGTTCGCGCTGACGCAAAGCGGCTACTTCCGCAACTACGTCCTGGTCTTCACCGTCGGCGCCGTCGCCGTCGCCGGCGTCCTGCTGCTCGTGAGGGCGTTGTCATGACCCTGACGACGCTGTGGCTGATGCCCCTGGTCGGCGGCGCGATCGTCGCCTTCCTGCCGCCGCACCTGGCGAAGTGGTTCGGCGCCCTGGTCGCGCTCGCGGCGCTCGGCGTGGCCGCGTTCGTCGGCTTCAACTTCGCGCCCGCCTCGAACGGCTTCCAGTTCGGCGAGAAGGTCGCATGGATCCCGCAGCTCGCGATCTTCTACCGCCTGGGCGTGGACGGGATCAGCATCTGGCTCGTCGTCCTGAACGCGTTTCTGACCCTGATTGCGATCTTCGCGACGCCGGTGACGCGCCGCACGGGTGGCTTCGTCGGCCTGATGCTCGCGATGAGCGGCGGCATGGCCGGCGTCTTCATGGCCACCGACCTCGTCCTCTTCTACGTGTTCTGGGAGGCGATGCTGATCCCGGCCTACTTCCTGCTGTGGCTGCACGGCGAGGGCACGCGGCCTGGATCGGCCGCGCTCAAGTTCGTCCTCTACACCCTGGCCGGCTCGCTGCTGATGCTCGTCGGCGTCATCGGCGAGTACGTGGCCACCGGGCAGAAGACGTTCGACCTCTCGCAGCTGGCGAAGATCGCTCCCTCACCGGCCTGGCAGTTCGGCCTGTTCGCGGTGTTCGCGCTCGCGTTTGCGATCAAGACGCCGCTGTTCCCATTCCACAGCTGGCTGCCGGACGCGTACAACGCGGCGCCGGTGCCGATGCTGATCACGTTCGCCGGCGTCATGGGCAAGACCGGCGCCTACGGATTCCTCCGCATCGTCGTGCCCCTGTTCCCCGAGCCGGTCGGCTGGTGGGATTGGCGCTGGGTCATCCCGGTGCTGGCGGTCGCGGCGATCATCTGGGGCGCGCTGATGGCGCTCGTCCAAGCGGACATGAAGATGCTCGTGTCCTACTCGAGCATCAGCCACATGGGCTTCATCGTCCTGGGCATCTTCGCCTTCAACGTCCAGGGCCAGCAGGGCGCCGTGCTCCAGATGGTGAACCACGGGATCATCATCGCCGCCCTCTTCCTCATCGTCGGCTGGCTTGCCGACGCGACCGGCGTCCGTGACCGCTCCGCCATGGCGGGCCTGGCGCTGCGGATGCCGGTCATGGCCGGCGTATTCGCGGTCGTGACGTTCGCGGCGCTCGGCCTGCCGGGCCTGAACAGCTTCGTCGGCGAGTTCATGACGATGCTCGGCGCCTGGCAGCGCGCTCCGCTGCTTGCCATATTCGCCGCGATCGGGCTGGTGCTGACGCCGGTCTACATGCTCCGCCTGTTCCAGGGCGTGACGCAGGGAGCGCCGGCCGGACCGGTGCCGAAGTCGGACATCTACGCCGGGCAGCTGGGCCTGCTGGCGCCGCTGATCGTCCTCATGTTCGTGCTCGGTCTCGACCCGGGGCTGCTCACCAGCCTCATGACGTCGCTCGGCCAGCAGGGGCTCGCACGATGATCCTCGCCGCCTCGCCCGACCTCACGTACTCGTGGTCCCAGGCGGCCGGCGACCTGGGGCAGATCGCGCCCATCGTCGCTCTGACCGGTTTCATGCTGCTGGCGATCATCTCCGACCTCATCCTCCCGCGCCCCCGGCGCGGCGGGGTGGTGGCGATGTTCGCCGTCGTCGGGTTCGCCTACTCGCTCGGCACGGCCGTCATCCGCTGGCTGTACGCAAGCGGCGGCTACGCGTACCACCGGTTTGCGACCGGGGACCCCTTCGCGCTGTTCTTCGAGATCCTGTTCGCGAGCCTCGGCATCCTCACCGTCGCGCTCTCGCACTCCTACCTGCGGCGGCGGGGCCTGCTCGAGTCCGAGTTCCACATCCTGACCATGGCCGCGGTGATCGGCATGATGGTGCTGGCCTCGGCGACCTCGCTCGTGACCGTCTTCCTCGGCCTCGAGCTGCTCTCGATCTCGCTCTACATCATGTGCGGTTTCGTGCGCGCCAACTTCCGCTCCCAGGAGGCGGCTGCCAAGTACCTGCTGGTCGGCGGGTTCGCCAGCGCCTTCGTCCTGTACGGAATGGCCCTGGTGTACGGCGCGTCAGGGACGACGGTCATCCCCGACATCGCGCAGCGTCTCGGCGACGGGTCAGGCAGCAACCCGCTTCTTCTGCTGGGCATCGTCCTGATGGGCGTCGGCTTCGCTTTCAAGGTGTCGGCGGCGCCGTTCCACATGTGGACGCCGGACGTGTACCAGGGCGCGCCGATCCCGGTGACGGCCTTCATGTCCGTGGGCACCAAGGCGGCGGCGTTCGCCATGATCGTGCGCGTATTCGCGGGCGGCCTCCCCCACCTCGCGCCGGAGTGGCAGGCGGTCCTGGCCGTCGTGTCGCTCGCCAGCATGGTGGTGGGCAACCTTATGGCCATCGCCCAGGTCAGCCTGAAGCGCCTTCTCGCCTATTCGGGCGTTGCCCAGGCAGGCTACATCCTCGTCGGCGTCATCGCCGGCGGCCAGAACGGCCTCTCCGCGGTCCTTTACTACCTGTTCGTCTACATGTTCATGAACTTCGGCGCCTTCGCCGTCATCACGTTGATGTCGGGCCGGGAGGGCGACGCGGATTCGTTCGCCGACCTCAACGGGCTCGGCCGCCGCAACCCGGTGCTGGCGGTCGCGATGACGATCTTCATGCTGTCGCTGGCCGGTTTCCCGCCCTCGGTCGGCTTCTTCGGCAAGCTGTTCCTGTTCACCGCAGGCGTCAGCGCCGGCTACACGTGGCTGGTGGTGGTGGCGGTGATCATGAGCGTGGTCTCGGTCTTCTACTACATTCGGGTCCTGGTCCCGGTGTGGTCGCCGGCGCCGGCGCTCGAACGCGTGCGTCCGTCGCTGGCTTCGAATCTCGCCATCATCCTGAGCGGCGCCGCGTCCCTCGTCCTCGGCCTCTACCCCACCGCGCTCTTGATCCTCGGCCAGATCGGCGCCAACCCGATCAACCCGAAGTAGGGGCGCCCGGGCGACTCTAGGCCGGCACTCTCGAGCCCGCGTAGAAGGGTCGCGGATAGTGCGCCGGCGTGTACGCGACGAAGGAGGGCTGCAGCGCAAGGCCGAAGACCTGGTTCCCCGCGGTCCCGCCGGCGGCGGCGGCCGCGTTGAGCGAATCGGGCTGCAGGGCGGCGTCGTCCCACGCGCCGGTGTCGAGACGGCGGAGCAGCACCTGGAGCGCGGCGACGATCTCGGCCGGCGAGAAGGCGCAGTGTCCGGCGCGGTGCACGAACGCCTGGCGCAGCAGGTCGCTCTTGCCCGCGGCGGACACGACCGTCGCGTAGGCGCTCTCGTTCGGTGGGACGACCAGGCCGTCGCCGGTCGTGTGCAGGGTCAGCACGGGGACGCTCAGTACGCCGTCGAAGCTGATGTACCTGGCGAGGTAGGCGGCGGCCGCCGGCTCGGCCTTGATCCGCGGCCCGGCGTTGAGCGCCCGGAGCTCGGCCTGCAGGTCGAGTCCGGACTGGGCATACAGGGCCTCGACCTCGGTGCGGTCCGGGGAATCGCGCAGCAGCGCGGCGTAGTCGACGCCTACGTTCCACGAAGGATTGCCGCCGGCGCGCCGCTCGAGCTCCTGGCGGTACGCGAAGGCGAAGTTGAAGTCGACGCGCGACTCCCACTGCAGCTGAGCGGCCGCCTGTGAGGCGTAGTCGGTCGCTGCCGGCTCGGGCTGCCGCGGGTCGAACCACCCGGGCAGGTCGATGAGCGCCGCGACCAGCGCCAGGCGGGCGCGGCCCTGTGGCGTCGCGGCCGCGGCATTGAACAGCTGGGCCGCGAGCTGCCGGTTGGTGGCCGGATCGGTGATCTTCGTCAGCTGGAGGGCCGAGGACGGTGCCACCAGGGTCTTGAAGGCGTAAGCCGAGTCGAGCTCCGCGTTCCACGTGGCGATGCCGCCGGCCAGCACGCCGCACAGGGGCAGGGCGGCGGCGAACCGGTCCGGGTGGAGCTGCAGGAGCCCCGCGGTGATGATGCCGCCGAGCGATGCGCCCCATGCGATCACCCGCCTTGGCTTGCCGACGCGCGAGGCGAAGAGGTCGAGTAGCGCCATCTGGTCCCTGAACGCGTCCTCCAGCGCCCAGCCCGTCGAGCTGTAAGAGGATCCCGCGGCGGCGAAGTGGTGCGCCAGCAGCCACGTCCGCGCGTAGTCGGCCGGCGCATCCTGGGCGCCGTTGGTGGCGCCGGGGGCGACGTAGCCGTGGCTGTAGAGGAAGAGCGTCCCGTTCCAGCCGGCCGGAACGTCGATCTGGTAGGACGCCTTGCCGATCGTGCCGCTGACGCTCTGCGGGCCTCCGGTGCGCTGCGCTTGCGTGCCGCCACCCTGCGAGCACGCGCACAGCAGCGCGAGGGACGCCAGCGCGACGGCCAGCCTAGATGTTCGAGCGGCCCTGTCCACCGTCCACAGCGATACACGAGCCGGTGACGAGGCTCGCCTGCCGCGAGCACACGAACGCCACCACGTTTGCCACCTCGTCGACGGTGCCGAGGCGGCCCATCGGCATCTCATGGCGGATGAAGTCGTCCATTCCGGCAGGGTCGGCCTTCATGCGCCGGTCCCAGCCGCCGCCCTCCCACAGCACCGAGCCGGGCGCGACCGCGTTGACGGTGACCCCGGTGCGCGCGAGCTCACGCGCCATCGACTTGACCATGCTGATCTCCGCTGCCTTGGCGGCGTTGTAGGCCGGGAACCCACCGGCCTCGCGGCCCCATATCGACGTGATGACGACGACGCGGCCCCATCCCCGCTCGATCATCGCCGGCAGGACCAGCTGCGTCATGCGCGCGCTCGAGATGACGTTGCCGTCGAACGCCGCCGTCAGCTCGCGCGGTCCGGTGTCCTGCCACGACAGGCCCGCGCGCGTGCCCAGGTTGTTGACCAGGATCTCGACGTTGCCCAGGGCCTTCTCGGTCGCCGCCACCGCCTCCCGGCAGCCGTCTTCCGTCGTCAGGTCCGCCGCGACTCCGAGACCGCCGAGGTCGGACGCCACCCGCTTCACGTCGTCCTCCGTCCTGGCGACGACCGCGACCCGGGCGCCCTCGAGCGCCAGCGCCTGGGCGATGCCTAGCCCGATGCCCCTGGTCGCCGCGGTGACCAGCGCGACCTTGCCGGCGATCCCGAGGTCCATTCGCGCCATCCTAGTCAGGTGGTGCCGGCCAGCGCGATCAACGAGGGCCCACCGGTGGAGCCTCGGCCCTCGGCCACCGTGCTCCTGGTCCGGGACACCGACCCGTGGGAGCTGCTCATGGTCCAGCGTCCATGCGGCGCCGACTTCGCGCCGAGCGCGTTCGTGTTCCCGGGCGGGGCGGTGCACGCCGATGATCGGTCGCAGGCCGACGCGCTGCGCGCGGCCGCGGTGCGCGAGCTGTTCGAGGAGACCGGGATACTGCTCGCCCGCGGTGCCGCGGGCGAACAGTGCGCGGCGCTGCGCCGCCGCGTCGCGGGGGCTGACTCCTTCTTCGTCGCGCTGGAGGAGCTCGGCGTGGTGCCGGCCTTCGACGACCTCGTCCTCTTCGCCCGGTGGGTGACGCCGGCGCTGATGCTGCGCCGCTTCGACGCCCGCTTCTACCTGGCACGCATGCCGGAGGCCCAGACGGTTTGGCCGCAGGAGGGTGAGATCGTCGACTGGCGGTGGGTGGCGCCGGGGCTAGCGCTCGCCTCGTCCGATCTCAACCTCGTCTACGCCACACGCGCGGTCCTGGAGTCGGTGGCCGACGCGCCCGACGTCGACTCACTTTTCAGCCGGGCCCAGGCCTTGACCGAGATTCCGATCGTGCAGCCACGAATCGTGCGCTCGGCGCAGGGCTGGGAGGTCGTTCGCGACTAGCGGCTCAGCGGCGTCAGGGCGTCAGCGCCAGACGTCGCGCCACCGGTTGTAGTGGACGACCTCGACACCGCCCTGGCGCAGGACGTCCAGGCCCGCCGGGTCGCGATAGGCCTCGCGGTAGTAGACGCGCGCGACGTTGGCGTTGATCGCCATCTTGGCGCACATCACGCACGGTGAGGCGCTGACGAACATGATCTTGCCCGGCAGCTGCGCGCCGGCTTTGACGACGGCGTTCATCTCGCTGTGGATGCACCCGCAGGATCCGGGCGTCGACGAGTCGCAGCGGTTGGGAAGCCCGCGGGCATTGCCGTTGTAGCCGATCCCAAGGACCTGGGTCAGGTCGGGCGTCGTGATCACCGTGCCGACCTGCAGGCGGGCGCAAGTGGAGCGCTTGGCCAGCTCCTCGGCCATGCGCATGTAGACCTCTTCCAGGGGTATGCGGTCCGGGGCCGGCTCCTCCGCCTGGGCGGGCTGAACTTT
The DNA here is from genome assembly GCA_966423695.1 of uncultured bacterium. Lineage (GTDB taxonomy): Bacteria > Chloroflexota > Dormibacteria > Dormibacterales > Dormibacteraceae > 40CM-4-65-16. The sequence continues at coordinate 12,252 of CBJLKR010000051.1, forward strand.
CGCCACGTAGGCCATGTTAATGGGCTTGTTTATACCCCGGTTCACGGCTAGAATCCTCAACATGTCGTTGCTCGAACTGTTGTTCGCGCTGCTTCTCGTATGCCTCATGGCCGCGACGGCCTT
>CBJLKR010000052.1:0-12267 GCA_966423695.1 uncultured bacterium
GCACCGGCAGCGGCTGCATCGCGATCGCGGTCGCGCACTACGCCGGCAACGTCACGGTGGTCGCCACCGCCGTCAGTGCCCTGGCGCTCGCCGTGGCGCGGCGGAACGTCGACAAGCACGGCCTGGCCGGCCGGGTCGACGTGCGCGAGGCGGACATGCTGAGCGGCATCGAAGGAGCGTTCGACGTCGTGTGCGCGAACCTTCCGTACGTCGCCGCCGGCACGAGGCTGCCCGCGGAGGTCACGGCGCAGCCCGCGGCCGCCCTCTACGCCGGCGACGGAGGCGCCGCCCTGGTGCGGCGCCTGCTCGGTGAGGCGCCGGCCCACCTGAAGCCGGGAGGAAAAGTCCTGGTCGAGGTCGACCCGTCGTTCGTGTCCCAGCTGGAGACCTCGCACAGCCGGACCCACCGCGATCTCGGGGGCCGCGCGCGGGTGCTCGAAGCTTGGTTCTGAAGCCAACAGCGGCCGGGCTGCGGCGGGCCGCCCAGCTGCTGCGCGGCGGCGCCGTCGTCGCGTTTCCCACCGACACGGTCTACGGCCTCGGCGCGAGCTTCGACGACGAGGTCGCGCGGAAGCGCATCTACCAGGTCAAGGGCCGTCCGGTCGGCATGCCGCTGATCCTCATGGTCGCGGCCGAATCGCAGCTCGAAGGCCTGGTCCACGTCGACTCACGTGCCGAGGCGTACATGCGCAAGTGGTGGCCGGGGCCGCTGACGTTGATCCTCCATGCCATCGGCGGCGGAACTCTCGGCGTGCGCATCCCCAAGCACCAGGTCGCGCTCGACCTCCTGCGCCACGCCGGCCCGCTGATGACGACCAGCGCGAACCTGCACGGCCGCGACCCGGCGATGACCGCCGAGGAGGCCGGCGCGCTCGCCGGCGTGATGGCGGTAATCGACGGCGGCATCGCCCCCGGCGGCACGCCCTCCTCCGTGCTGGACCTGACCACGCCGGAGCCGCACGTGCTGCGCGAGGGCGCGATCCCGACACCGGAGCTGCTGGGGCCGCCCCCGCCGCGGAGCGGATAGCATCAGCCGGTGACGACCAACATCACGACGATGACGTTCCGCGCCCTCGACAAGGAGGACCCGGACGTCGCGCAGCTCATCCGCAACGAGTTCCGGCGCCAGTCCGAGACCCTCGAGCTGATCGCCTCCGAGAACCTCACGAGCCCGGCGATCCTGGAAGCGCTCGGGACGCTGCTGACGAACAAGTACGCCGAGGGTTATCCGGGGCGCCGGTACTACGGCGGCACCGGCGAGGTCATCGACAAGATCGAGTCGCTCGCGGTCGACCGCGCCAAGCAGCTGTTCGGCGCGGACTACGTGAACGTGCAGCCTCACTCCGGATCGCAGGCGAACGCCGCGGTCTACATGGCGGTGTGCCAGCCCGGAGACCGCGTGATGGGCATGGACCTTTCGGCGGGCGGCCACCTGACGCACGGGAGCCCCGCGAACTTCAGCGGCAAGCTGTACGAGATCCACTCTTACGGCGTCGACCGCGAGACCGAGCGCATCGACTACGAGGCGGTGCAGAAGATGGCCGAGGACGTGCGGCCGAAGATGCTGCTCGCGGGCTTCTCGGCGTACTCGCGCGCCGTCGATTGGGCGCGCATGCGTCAGATCGCCGACTCGGTCGGCGCGACCCTCTTCGTCGACATGGCTCATGTCGCGGGCCTGGTCGCAGGCGGCGTCTATCCGTCGCCGATCCCGCACGCCGCGATCACGTCGACGACCACGCAGAAGACGCTGCGGGGCGCCTGGGGCGCGATCATCCTGTGCCGCAGCGACTGGCAGAAGGCGATCGATTCCGCGGTGTTCCCCGGCACACAGGGCGGACCGCTCATGCACGCGATCGCGGCCAAGGCGGTGTGCTTCGGCGAGGCGCTCAAGCCCGATTTCAAGCGGTACGCGAAGCAGGTGGTCGTGAACGCCCAGGCGCTATCGCACCGCCTGATGGACCGCGGGCTCCGCCTCGTCAGCGGAGGCACGGACAACCACCTCATGCTCATCGACCTCAGGCCGCAGAAGCGCACCGGCAAGCAGGTGCAGGACGTCGCCGACACCGTCGGCATCACCCTCAACCGCAACTCGATCCCGTTCGACGATGCGTCGAAGTTCAATCCCAGCGGCGTCCGCGTCGGCACCGCGCTGGTGACGACCAGGGGCATGAAGGAGGCCGAGATGGTCGTCATCGGCGACTGCATCGCGGACCTCGTCGAGAGGATCGACGATCCGGCGACGCTGGACTCGGTGCACGAGCGCGCGCTCGAGCTGTGCCGGAAGTTCCCGATCCCGTATGCCTTCGACTGAAGTGAGCTGATTGGGCAGCGACTTCTTCAGCGGCTCCGCCCTCGACAGCCTGACCCAGCACCTGCTGCCCGGCCTGTGGCCGTTTCTCGTCGCGGCGGCGGTCTGCGGCGTGATGGTGCCGCTGGTCGCGATTCCGCTGTCGCGCCGCTACCGGGTGATGGCGCAGCCCGGCGGGAGGCACGCGCACGCGCAGCCCACGCCGTTGCTGGGCGGGCTGGCCATGTGGGCCGGCTTTGCCGTCGCCTGCCTCGTGTTCCTCGCGCACGACCTCACGACGGTCGGCGTGCTCGTGGTGTCCTTCTTCGCGATGGCGCTGCTGGTCGTCGACGACCGGCGCGGGATGCGGCCGCTGGTCAAGCTGGGCATCCAGCTCGGCCTCGCGATCGTCGCCGTCCTCGTGTTCGGCATCCAGATCAGGTTCATCAGCCTGCCGGGCGCGCACATCGTCAACTTCGGGCTGCCGGTCGCGGTGGCGCTGAGCGTCTTCTGGCTGACGGGGATGCAGAACACGGTGAACTTCCTCGACGGCGCCGACGGCCTGGCCGCGGGGGTCGTCGCGATCGTCGCGGTCGTGCTCATGCTTGCCGCCGGGCAGCTGGGCCAGGTCGAGGTCGTGCGCTACAGCGGCGCGTTGGCTGGCTGCTGCGCCGGATTCCTTCTCTTCAACTTCCCGCCGGCGAAGATCTTCATGGGCGACTCCGGGGCGCACTTTCTCGGCATCGCGCTCGGCATGATCTCGATCCTCGGCGTCGCCAAGGTGGCAGTCGCCTTCGCTCTCGCCGCGCCGGTCCTCGCGCTGGCGGTGCCGATCGCGGACACGGGTTGGGCCATCCTGCGCCGCCGGCGCCTCGGGCAGTCGGTCGCGAGCCCGGACCGCCTCCACCTCCACCACCGGCTGGAATCGTTCGGCCTGGACGCACGCCAGACGTGCTTCGTGTTCTACGCGGCGAGCGCCCTGCTCGGGGGCCTGGGCCTCACGCTTTTCGGCCACGGCCGCATCCTCGCGGTCGTCCTGATCGTCGCCGCGATCCTGACGTCGACGGTCGCCGCCGATGTGCTGCAGCACGCCGGCTGGCGCGTGCCGGGTTCATGGCTGCGCCGCCTTCTCGGCGAACCGGCTCCCGGTAGCATTTAGCGCGGGAATGGCGTCCAGCCCAGGCCAAGGGCCGACGGGCGCCGAGCTCGCCGGGCTCGGCGTCGCGCTGGCAGTGGCATTTGTGGTGCCGTTTTTGCTGGGCGTGATCCTCGACGGCGCTTTGCGCACCAGCCCGCTGTTTCTTTTCGCGGGCCTGCTGGTGGGCATCGGTGCCGCCGTCGCAGTCGTCTACACGAGGTACGTCAAACGGTATCTGTGAGCGCGAAGAGCGTCCCTGTCGTTTCGGTTGGCGCCTGTCTGGCGCTGGCCGTGCTCGCCGTCGCCGGCTTTGCGATCGCGGGTGAGGTGCGGCTCGGCCTGGCCCTGGGCGCCGGGTTTGCGGTCGGCTCGACCAACGGGCTCGCGGCTCGCCGCGCCCTGGACTCGCCGATCGGGTTTCGGGCGTCGAGCCTGGTGCGGATCGCGTTCATGACCGTCGCCGCGCTCGGGGCTGGGGCGCTGATCGGCCTTCAGTACGCCTGGCTCACGCTTTTTGGGGTCGCGGGCGCCCAGCTGGTGCTCGTGATCGTCGCGGCGAGGTCCCTGCTGAACCGATGATCTTCTCCGAAGTCGAACCGGCTCCCGTCAGCCACCCCACCATCCAGGTGGGCGGTTGTGGCAACTGGTGCACGTTCAACTACGACAGCCTGATCTCGAGCGGGCTCGCGATCCTCATCACCGTCGTCTTCGCGATCGTGGTCGCGCGCCGGCTCGACCCCAACCGGCCCGGACGCCTGCAGGGCATCATGGAGTGGCTCTTCAGCTACGTCCGGAGAAATGTCAGCGAGAACTCGCCCGACGCCGCGAGCTTTGTCGTCCCGGTGGCCGCGACGATCGGCTTCTACATCCTGGTCGCGAACTGGCTCGACTTCCTTCCCATCACGGTCATCCAGAACCTGCACCCCGCCAACACGGACCTCAACCAGACGCTGGCGATGGCCATGGTCGTCTTCATCCTCCTGCAGTGGTACAACGTGCGCCTCCGCGGCTGGGTGGGTTACTTCCGCTACTTCGTCGGCGACCGTCCGCACGGGATGTCGCTCCCCTGGCGCATCGCGTTCGTCCCGCTGAACCTGATCGAGGAGATCGTGAAGCCGCTCACCCTGTCCATGCGGCTTTTCGGCAACATCTTCGCCGGCCTCCTCATGGGCTACGTGATCGTGCTCATCCTCGGCAGCATCCCGGGCGTGGGGACCTGGCTGCTGGGGCCCGCGTTTCTCGCCGTCTGGAAGCTGTTCGACGTCGGCTTCATCGGTTTGATCCAGGCGCTGATCTTCATGCTCCTGACCATCATCTATTTCGGCCTCGCACGCGAGGGATTCGAGGCCGAGCATGCGCACTGAGGAGGGATAAATGGACCACTTTGCCGCGGCCATGCTCGCGTTCGGTATCGCCCTGGGGGGCGGAGCCATCGGGGCCGCCATCGGTGACGGCCTGGCGGGCAATGCGACGATCAACGGCGTCGCCCGTCAGCCCGAAGCGCGCGGAACGCTCCAGGGCATCATGTTCATCATCGTCGGCCTCTGCGAGGCGATGTACTTCATCAACTTCGCCATCGGGGCGCTGTTCGTGTTCGCGATCGGCAAGTAATGCACGCAGCACTCTTTCTCGACGCGGGACCGCTGACGATCAACGGCACGTTCATCGTCGAGGTCATCGCCTTCATCCTGATGGTGGTCTTCCTGGCCAAGGTGCCTCTGCCGTTCCTCGGCATCCCCAAGCCGGTGTACCCGTGGATCATCTCCATCGCCGAGGCCAGGCAGCGCGCGATCGCCGAAGAGCTGGAGCAGGCGGAGAAGGCCCATGCGGACGCGGACGCGAAGCTGCAGGAGGCGGACGCCAAGCTCGCCGACGCGCGGCGGACGGCCGACAACGTCGTCGAGGGCGCCAACCGCTCCGCCGAGCAGCTGCGTTCCGAGCTCAGGCAGAAGGCGGAGGGCGAGTACCAGCGCATCGTCGACAGCGCGCAGAAGGACATCGAGGCCGAGCGCGAACGCGCCCTGCAGTCCGCCCGGGACGAGGTCGCCGGCATGGTCGTCGCGGCGACGCAGCGGGTGATCGGCGAGACCATCGACGAGCACAAGCACCGGCAGCTGATCCAGCAGGCGATCGAGGAGGTCGCGAGTGGCCAGGGCCGCCGCTAAGCGCTACGCAAGGGCCGTGTTCGAGCTGGCCCAGCACGAGGACGGCCTCGAGCGATGGTCGGAGCGCCTCGCGAGCGTGAGCACGATGTTCGGCGACCCCCACACCGCCGCCGTGCTGAGCAACCCGACCATCGCGCGCGAGCAGCGCGAGGCCGTGGTCGCCGACGCGCACGTCCTCGACCAGGAGGGCACAAACCTCGCCCGCCTCCTCATCGAGTCCGGCCGCATCGGCGACGCGCAGGAGATCGAGGACGAGTTCCACCGCCTCGCCGACGAGGCCGCCGGCCGTGTGCGCGCGACCGTCACGACAGCGATCGCCCTCGACCCCGAGGAACGCGAGCGCGTCGCGCGCGAGCTGTCGAAACGGCTCGAGAAGGATGTTCGCCTCGACGTCGTGGTCGACCCTCGCATCCTCGGCGGCATGAAGCTGCAGTACGGAGACCGTCTCGTCGACGCCACCGTGGCCACACGACTGGAACAGCTGCGGCGCCGGCTGGCGGCGTCGTAGGCAGGGAGAAGCACATTTGAGCATCAGCACGAAAGAGATCTCGGAGGTCATCAAGGAGCGACTCAAGGACTTCGACGCCAGCCTGGTGTCGGCGGACGTGGGCCGCATCGTCGCCGTGGGCGACGGCATCGCCCAGATCTACGGCCTCCAGAACGCGATGGCAGGCGAGCTGCTCGAGTTCCCGCACGAGACCTATGGCCTCGCCCTGAACCTCGAGGAGGACCAGGTCCGCTCGGTGATCCTTGGCGAGTACGGTCACCTGCACGAGGGCGACGAGGTCCGGACGACGGGCCGGCTGCTCGAGGTCCCGGTCGGAGACGCCCTGCTCGGCCGCATCGTCAGCCCGCTGGGCGTGCCGCTCGATGACAAGGGCCCGATCAAGACCAACAAGACGATGCCCCTCGAGCGCATCGCACCCGGCGTGATCACGCGCAAGCGCGTGGACAGCCCGGTGCAGACCGGCATCAAGGCCATCGACGCGATGATCCCGATCGGCCGCGGCCAGCGCGAGCTGATCATCGGCGACCGTTTCACGGGCAAGACGACCGTGCTGCTGGACACGATCATCAACCAGAAGGGCAAGGACCTCTACTGCATCTACGTCGCCATCGGCCAGAACGCCGCCTCGATCGCGCGCGTCGCCGCGACGCTCGAAGAGAACGGTGCGATGGACTACACGATCATCGTCGCCGCCTCGGCCGCCGAACAGGCGTCGCTGCAGTACATCGCCCCGTACGCGGGGTGCGCCATGGGCGAGTACTTCATGGAGCAGGGCAAAGAGGCGCTCTGCTGCTACGACGACCTCACCAAGCAGGCGTGGGCCTACCGCCAGCTGTCACTGACCCTGCGCCGGCCGCCGGGCCGCGAGGCATACCCGGGCGACGTCTTCTACCTGCACTCGAGGCTTCTCGAGCGCGCCGCGAAGATGAACCAGGCCCATGGCGGCGGCTCGCTGACCGCGCTGCCCGTGATCGAGACGCAGGCCAACGACGTCTCCGCCTTCATCCCGACCAACGTGATCTCCATCACCGACGGCCAGATCTATCTCCAGGCCGACCTGTTCAACGCGGGTCAGAGGCCGGCGCTGAACGTCGGCATCTCCGTCTCGCGCGTGGGCGGCGACGCCCAGACGAAGGCCATGCGCCAGGTCGCCGGCAAGTTGCGCCTGGATCTCGCCCAGTACCGTGAGCTCGCGGCGTTCGCGCAGTTCGCGAGCGACCTCGACACCGCGACGCGCAACCAGCTCGAGCGGGGCGCGCGCCTGACCGAGCTGTTGAAGCAGGACAAGTACCAGCCGGTGCCTCTCGCGGAGCAGGTGGCGGTGCTCTACGCCGGCACCCAGGGCCACCTCGACAAGGTGCCGGTCGCGCGCGTGCGCGAGTGGGAGGGGTCGTTCATCCGCTTCCTCAAGAGCGAGCGCGCCGGCATCCTCGAGGCGATCGACGGCGCCAAGGCGCTCGACGACGCCATGTTCGCGCGCCTGAACGCGGCGATCTCGACCTTCAACCACCAGTTCGGCATCGAGGGGTACAAGGACGAGCCTGACCCTGCCCCGGCTCCCGCCGCCGCACCCGCGGCGCAGGAGAAGCCGAAGGCCAAGACCAAGGACAAGAAGTAGTTGCCCGCATTCCGCGACATCGTCCGCCGCATCGACTCGATCAGGAACACCCAGAAGATCACCAAGGCGATGCAGGTCGTGGCCGCGACGCGGCTGCGCAAGGCGCAGGCGGCGGTCCAGGCCACCCGCCCGTACGCGGACAAGATGGTCGAGGTCCTGCAGACCGTGGGCGAGCGCGCGGTCGAGTACAAGCACCCGTTCCTCGTGCGGCGCGAGGGCAAGCGCGCGGTGATGATCCTGGTCACCACCGACAAGGGCCTTTGCGGTGCGATCAACGTCAACAACATCCGCGCCGCGACGCGCTACATGCAGGAGAACTATCCCGACCATCCGCGCTACGTCACCCTCGGCCGCAAGGGCCGCGACTTCCTCCTCCGCTACCGCCGAGAGGTGATCGCGGAGGTCAGCAGCCTGCCCGACCGCCCGAGCGAGGCGCAGGTGCTGCCGGCGGTGACGGTCGCGCTCGAGGAGTACACGAAGGGCAACACCGACGCGGTCCTCCTCTGCTACGCGAAATGGATCTCCACCATTCGCCAGGAGCCGACGGTCCGAGTCCTCATCCCGGCCGAGATCCCCAAGCGCGAGGCGGACCAGCAGGGCGCGCGCGCCGATTACATCTACGAGCCTGAGCCGGAGGCGGTGCTCAGCGGCCTGCTTCCGCGCTACGTCGAGACGCAGGTGTTCCAGGCGGTGCTCGAGAACAAGGCCTCCGAGTACTCCGCCAAGATGATCGCGATGCAGAACGCGACCACCGCGGCGGGCGACCTGATCGACTCGCTGACGCTGTACGCGAACAAGGTCCGGCAGGCGGGGATCACGACCGAGTTGATGGAGATAGTCAGCGGCGCCGAGGCGCTCACAGCAGCGAAATGAGGGAGAAGTGATGGCGAAGAGCAAGCCCGCGGCGCACAAGCCGGAGCAGAAGACGAAAGGCGAGCGGCAGGGCCGCATCAGCCAGGTGATCGGCGCCGTCATCGACGTCGAGTTCGACGCGGGCGATCAGCCCGAGCTGTTCGAGGCGCTCGAGGTCAAGAGTGAGGACGGCCGCGTCGTCATCCTCGAGGTCGAGTCCGATATCGGCGACAACGTCGTCCGCTGCATCGCCATGGACTCGACCGATGGCATCCGCCGCGGGGCGCCGGTGCGCGCTCTCGGCGCACCGATCTCCGTGCCGGTCGGCGTGGAGACGCTGGGCCGCATGTTCAACGTGGTGGGCAGGGCGATCGACGACGAGCCGGCGCCCGAAGGCACGATCAAGTGGCCGATCCACCGTCCCGCCCCGCCGATCTCAGAGCAGCAGGCCAAGGTCGAGATCCTCGAGACGGGGATCAAGGTCGTCGACCTCATCTGCACGTTCGCCAAGGGCTCGAAGATCGGCCTGTTCGGCGGTGCCGGTACGGGCAAGACCGTGATCGTGCAGGAGCTCATCCGCAACATCGCGTACCAGCACAAGGGCCGCTCGGTGTTCGCGGGCGTGGGGGAGAGGACGCGCGAGGGCAACGATATGTACGTCGAGATGCAGGACGCGGGCGTGCTGCCCCAGACCGCTCTCGTCTTCGGCCAGATGAACGAGCCGCCCGGAGCGCGGGCGCGGGTCGGGCTCACCGGTCTGACGATGGCGGAGTACTTCCGCGACGAGGAGGGCGCCGACGTGCTGCTCTTCGTCGACAACATCTTCCGCTACCTGCTCGCGGGCTCCGAGGTCTCGGCGCTCCTCGGCCGCATGCCGTCAGCCGTCGGTTACCAGCCGACGCTCGCATCGGAGATGGGCGAGCTCCAGGAGCGCATCACGTCGACGCGCAAGGGCTCCATCACGTCGGTGCAGGCGGTCTACGTTCCCGCCGACGACTACACCGACCCCGCCATCCAGACCGTGTTCGCGCACCTCGGCGCCACGCTGCGGCTCGAGCGCTCGCTGGTCGAGATCGGCATCTATCCCGCGGTCGACCCCCTCGGGTCGTCGAGCCGCTTCGTCGAGCCTGCGATCGTCGGCCAGGACCACTACGACGCGGCCCAGGGCGTGAAGCGGATCATGCAGCGCTACAAAGACCTGCAGGACATCATCGCCATCCTCGGCATGGAGGAGCTCTCCGAGGACGACAGGCAGGCCGTCTCGCGGGCGCGCAAGGTCCAGCGGTTCCTGTCCCAGCCCTTCAACGTCGCCCAGCGGTTCACCGGCCGCGAGGGCAAATACGTCGCGCGCGAGGAGACCGTGCGCGGGTTCAAGGAGATCCTCGAAGGCAAGCATGACGACCTCCCGGAGCAGGCCTTCTACATGGTCGGCACCATCGACGAGGCCCGCCAGCAAGGCGAGGAGATGAAGAAGAGGCAGTGAAGTATCCGCTGCGGGTCGTGAGCGTCGAGCGGAGCCTCTTCGAGGGCGACGTGGAGTACATGATCGCCAACGGAGGGGAAGGCGAGATCGGCGTCCTCGCGCGGCACGCGCCGCTCATGACCATCCTCAAGCCTGGGCCGCTGCGCATCCAGGAGACGTACGGTGCCCCCGAGCAGGTGCTGTTCGTCGGGGGCGGGTTCCTCGAGGTGCTGCCCGACCGCGTCACGGTCCTCGCCGATGTGGCCGAGCACGCGGACGAGATCTCCGTGGAGCGCGCGGAGGAGGCCCGGCGCCGCGCCCAGGAGCGCCTTGCCGGAACGGTGTCCTCCTCCGAGGAGGTCGAGTTCCGCAACGCGCTCGCGATGGCCGAGGCGCGCCTTCGCCTCGCGCGGGCACGCCGGGGCTGACGGCTTAGTCTTTTAGGGCTTTGCAGGGGGTCGACCGGGCACTCCGCATCACCGGCGGCAACCGCCTCGCCGGCAGCATCTGCGTCAGCGGGTCCAAGAACGCCGCGCTGCCGGAGATGGTCGCCGCCCTGCTCGCAAGGCGACCGATCACCCTGCACAACGTCCCCCGCGTGACCGACACGGTGGTGATGGCGGAGATCTTCGGGCTGCTGGGCGGCGAGGCCACGGGCAAGGGCACGGTGCTCCTCGACACGAGCGCGATGACCGGCACGGACGTGCCCGACTCGCTCGGCCGGCGCATGCGGGCGACGATCGTGCTCCTGGGCGCGCTGCTGGCCAGGTTCGGGCGCGCGCGGCTCCCGCGGCCCGGCGGCGACGATATCGGCGCCCGGCGCGTGGAGCAGCACCTTCGGGGCCTGCACCAGATGGGCGCGCATGTCGTCGAGACCGCGACCGAGATCGTCGCGACCGTCGAGCGCCTTCGCGGAGACCGCATCGTGTTCGACCTGCCGACGGTCACCGGCACCGAGAACATCCTGCTGGCCGCCGTGACCGCCGAAGGGCGGACGGAGATCTTCAACGCGGCGCGTGAGCCGCACGTGCAGGACCTGTGCCGCCTCCTGACGAAGATGGGGGCGCGCATCGAAGGCATCGGCACCGAGCGGCTGATCGTCGACGGCGTGGACGAGCTCGGCGGCGCGGAGCACACGGTGATCGCCGACTACCTGGAGGCGGGCACGTATGCGATCGCGGTCGCCGCGGCCGGGGGCGACCTGCGGATCGAGTGCACGAGGCCGGAGGACCTGCAGCTTCTCCTCCTGAAGCTCGAGCAGGCGGGTGCAAATGTCGAAGCCGGCGAGGACTGGTTCTCGGTCTCGCGCGACCCGAGCACGCCGCTGCGCCCGATCGACATGTCGACGTGGACGTTCCCCGGCTTCCCGACCGACCTGCAGGCGCAGTACATGGCGCTGATGACGCAGGCGGACGGCGACAGCGTCATCTCCGAATACGTGCACGAGAACCGGTTCCAGCACGTGCGCGAGCTGGCCAAGATGGGCGCGGGCATCACGGTGGAGGGCAGGCTGCACGCGATCGTGCACGGTCCCGCGCGCCTGCGGGGCACGGACGTCGCGATCCCCGATATCCGCTCGGGCGCGGCGCTCGTGATCGCTGCGCTGTGCGCCGAGGGTGAGAGCCTGCTGCGGAACTCGTGGCACGTCGAGCGTGGCTACGAGGACATGGTCGGCAAGCTGTCGGCCGCAGGTGCTCAGATCAAGGGCGTCAACGTCGAGCCCGAGGCCGCGGCCGGTCACCGCACCTACGAATGACGGCCTGGTCGGTGCTGTCGCGCAAGATCGGCATCGACCTCGGCACATCGGCGGCTCGGATCTACGTCAAAGGCGAGGGCATCGTGGTCAACGAGCCCGCCGGCGCCGCGACGCTTCACAACCTCCTCGGCAAGGCCCAGCCCCGGCCGCGCCTGTTCCGGCCGGACGTCGTCGTGTCGGTCCGCTCGGGGATCGCGGCGGGCGGGCGGCGCGCGGTCACCGACGAGGTGATGGCCGCCGGGGCACGGCAGGTGTGGCTCATCGACGAGCCGGTCGCCGCCGCGATGGGCGCCGGCCTCCCGATCGCCGGCGTCAAGGCGACCGCCATCTGCGAGCTCGGCGCCGGCACGACCGAAGTCGCCGTCATCTCGCGCTCGGGTACGGTGGCGGAGCGCTCCCTCGAGGTCGGCGGCCGTGCGCTCGACGCCAAGATCGCGGCGCGGTTCGGCGTCTCGGCGGAAGCAGCAGAGCGGCTGAAGAT
>CBJLKR010000053.1:0-12194 GCA_966423695.1 uncultured bacterium
GGTCGCGGCCGCCGTCATCCTCGGCCTCCTCAGCAACACCGGCGCGCGCTCGGGCGAGCCGCAGATCGTTTTCACCCGCCGCATCTTCGGCGTGCGCGGTTCGTACGCCGGCGCCGCCCTGACGCTGTTCCTCGCCGTCGGCTGGTTTGCGGTGGACTGCGTGATCGCGGCCCAGGCCGGCGCCCAGCTGTTCGGCGCCGCCGGCACCGGCATGACGTTCGCCCTGGTGCTGCTCATCGCCGCGGCGAGCGTCGCCGTCGCGATCTTCGGCCACCAGACCATCAAGGTCCTGGAGACGTACGGCGCGATCACGTTCGCCGCGCTGTCGGTGGCGCTCTTCCTCTTCCTCGCGCCGCAGTTCCAGTGGACGCTGCCGCCCACCGTTTCAGGACCCGACTACGCCGGCGCGTTCGTGCTCGGCTTCATGACGTGCTTTGCCCTCGTCGCCTCGTGGTTTCCGTTCGCGAGCGATTACTCGCGCTACCTCCCAGCCTCGAGCTCGACGCGCGCGGTGTCGCTGTGGCCCGTCGTGGGCGTGGTCGCGCCCATGGCGCTGCTCGGCCTCTTCGGGCTGCTCCTGCCCACGATCGATCCGAAGCTCGCCGCCAACCAGGGCGTGCTCGCCGTCATCAGCGCGCACGCGCCGGCGTGGGTGGCCGCGCCCTTCTTCGTGTTCATCGTCGTCGGTGAGGTGTGGGCGAACTACCTCGACGTCTACACCGCGGGCCTGGTCACGCTGGCGATGGGCATCCGTCTGCAGCGCTGGCAGACCGCGCTGGTGTGCGGCGTCCTCGGCACGGTGCTCGCGGCCTACGCCGTCCTGGTCAGCGACTTCCACGTCGCCTACGAGGACTTTCTGATCCTCACCTATCTCTGGGCGCCCGCGTGGGCGGCGGTCGTGCTGCTCGCGTTCTTCGTGTTCAACCGCGCCATACGCGCTCGCCTCGCCATCGTCGCCTGGGCCGCCGGCACCGGCGCGAGCCTCCTGTTCGTCAATTACGCCAACCTCTTCGGCAATCTCGCGCCCAACGCGAGGTTCTTCAACGGTGCCCTCATCCAGGCGCTGCACGGCGCGGACCTTTCGGGCCTCGTCAGCGTCGTGGTCGCCGCGGCCGTCTACTTCGCCGGCCGGACGTGGCGACCGGCGTGAAGCTGCCGGTTGCGCTCACGATCGCGGGCTCCGACTCGGGCGGCGGCGCCGGCATCCAGGCCGACCTCAGGACGTTTGCCTTCCTCGGCGTGCACGGCACATCCGCGATCACGGCGATCACCGCCCAGAACACGCGCGATGTCACCGGCATCCTCGAGCTGCCTGTGGAGCTGATCACGCAGCAGATCGACGCGGTCGTCGACGACATCGGGGTGCAGGCCGCGAAGACGGGGATGCTTGCCAGCGCCGAGATCATCGCCGCGGTGGCCGATGCGATCGAGCGTCACGGGATCCGCAACCTGGTCGTCGACCCGGTCATGGTCGCGAAGGGAGGCGCCAGGCTGCTGCGTGACGACGCCGTCGCGGCTCTGCGTCAGCGCCTGCTGCCGCTGGCGGCGGTCGTGACGCCCAACCTGCCCGAGGCGGCGGTGCTGCTCGGAAGACCTGTGAAGTCGCTGGACGACCGGCGGCGGGCGGCGCGCGACCTCGTCGCGATGGGCGCGCGCGCCGCTGTGGTCAAAGGCGGCCACGCCGAAGGCGACGCGGTCGACGTCTTCTTCGCCGGCGCCGAGATCGCCGAGCTCCGCGCCCCGCGCGTCGACACCCAGAACACTCACGGCAGCGGCTGCGTCTTCTCGGCCGCGATCGCGGCCGGCCTTGCGCGGGGCCTGGAGACCGCGAACGCGGTGCGCGAAGCCAAGGTTTTCGTCACGAGGGCGATCCTGAGCTCGCTCGAGATCGGCCACGGTCATGGTCCCGTGAACGCCGCGTTCGGTCTCGGGGAGCCCGGTTAAGCTACCGCCGATGAGCAAGCGAAAGCGCGCCCCACGGCCCGACCCCGACGAGTCGACGGACGACGCAGGCGTCAAGGACGATATGGTCCACGTGACCCCCGACCTTCTGGCCGGGAGCCCGGACATCTTCGCCGGCAACAAGGTCGAGCCCGGCGGTGTGGCGAGCTCAGATCCCGAGCCGGAGCCTGAGCTGCAGGAGGAGCACGTCACCCCGACCGAGGCCAGCACGACCCTGTCGCCGGGCGATGACCGCGAAGAGGCAACGTCCTCCGAAAGCGCGGAGTCGGCGCCTGCCGAAGCGGTCGCCGAGCCCGTGGCCTCGCCGCCCTCCTACGTCACGGCTCCGCCGCCTTCCGCTCGGCGCGCCCGCGGCGGCGGCTCGAGCATGGCGATCGGAATCGTCTTCGTCGTCATCGGCCTTTTCGCCCTGGCGGTCGTGCTCACGGGCATCGACCTGACCGAGAGCGGCTGGCCCCTCTTCATCATCATTCCCGGCCTGGCGCTGATCGTGGCCGGGTTCCTCAGCCTCGGCTCCGTCGCCACGGTGCCGGGCGGGATGCTCACGATGCTCGGCCTGGTCCTCGCCTACGCGAGCTACAGCGGGCACTGGGCGATCTGGGCTTACGCGTGGTCGCTCGTCGTGCCCTTCGGCATCGGGCTGGGGGTGTACCTGCAGGCGATGCGCGACCGCGATCGGCACGCTCTCCACACAGGCAGGACGCTGCTCTTCGTCGGCTTCATGATCTTCCTGATCGGCTTTGTGCTGTTCGAGTCGATCCTCGGGATCAGCGGCCGCGAAGCGTTCGGACCCCTGGGCAAGGCGGCGCTGCCGCTGCTCCTGATCCTGGTCGGCGGCATCCTGCTCATCCGCAGCATGCAGAGGGGCAGGCAGGGCTAGCTCCGGAGCAGCGCCTCCAGCTCGTCGCGGCCGACCTGGTACTCGACCCACGTCCGGTACGGCTTGAAACCCATCGCGCGGTTGATCTTCAGCATCGGCGCGTTGGAGTGCGCGTTCCCCGTCGTGATCCAGCGCGCGTCGGGATACAGCTCGCGCAAGTGCAGCAGCATCGCGGCCTTGATCCACTTGCCGAGGCCTCGGCCGCGCGCGTCCGGGCGCACGCCGGTGAACTGCTGCTCGATGTGCGTTCGCCGCCACGGCGCGCTCGAGACGTCCGTCATGGCCGAGATCGTGCCGTCTGGCTCCCACGCGATGACGTTGTGCATCACCTCGTGGGTCGCCGCCGCGCGCTCCTGGTAGTCGCGGACACGCTCGGGGGTGACGATGATCTCGCCGTGGTCGAGGCCCTCGAACGGGATCGTGTTGAGAAGCGCCGTGCGCTGCCGCGCGAACTCGGGCAGCGAGGGTTCTGGCATCGGACCGTCGACGATCTCGAGACGCGTCAGTGGCGATCTCACCGGACCCTCGTCCACCCAGCGCCGCATGAGCTGCCAGTCGACGTCATCGAGCTCGAGCCGGCTCTCGATCTCGGTCAGCCGCGCCTCCGCACCGATCGCTTTCGCGAACGCGTGCGCGGAATCGCGCTCGGCGGTGATGCCCAACACGGTGCAGCCGTGCTCGCGCATGAGCGCGACGATCACCGCCAGCCACGATCTCCCCAGCCCCTTGCGCCTGGCGTCGGGAACGACATACGCGTCCGCCCAGATCAAGTGCTTGTTCGACTCGTACTCGGGGTTGGCGGGCTTTGCGCTCTCGGCGCGGAGGAAGCTGAGCATGTTTGCACCGTCCGCGACCTCGAAGTAGTGGTGCATGTCGAAGGGATCCGGGCGCTTGAGCCGCGCCTGGACGACGTCGTCGGGCGGCAGCGGATCGTCCGGCCACATGTCGGCGTGCTCGATGCGCCGGAACGCGTGATAACGCGTCCAGAAGGCGCGCTCTGCGCCGGCCGGGTCGACGCGAACGGGCATCAGGTCGGTGGGCATGGACTGCCGATAATCTCACAGGCACCATGAGCGGAAGCGGCCGGTTCAAGGTCGGCGTCACCATCCATCCGCAGCAGTGCACGATCGAGCAGATGCGCGACGCCTGGCGGCGCGTCGACGCGCTCGGCGTCGACAGCATCTGGTTCTGGGACCACTTCTTCCCGCTCTACGGCAACCCGAACGGCAACCACTTCGAGTGCTGGTCGCTGCTCGCGGCGGCCGCGGTCGACACCCACGCGCCGCAGATCGGACCGATGGTCACCTGCATCGGCTACCGCAACCCCGATATGCTCGCCTCGATCGCGGCCACGGTCGACCAGCTGTCCGGAGGACGGCTAGTCCTGGGGCTCGGCGCCGGCTGGTTCGAGCGGGACTACGCGGAGTACGGGTACGAGTTCGGCGAGGCGCGCGATCGCGTGCGCGCCCTGCGCGAAGCCCTGCCGCGGATCAAGCGGCGGATCGAGAAGCTGCGTCCCGGCCCGGCAGGGCCGATGCCTATCCTCATCGCGGGCTCCGGCGAGAAGGTGATGCTTCGCCTCGTCGCCGAGCACGCGCAGATGTGGAACACGATCGCCGGGCTCGACCAGTTCAAGGACCAGTCGGCGGTGCTGGACGAGTGGTGCGCGCGGGTCGGGCGCGACCCGCGGGAGATCGAACGCACGGCCAACGTCGGCAATCTGAGCGGTTTCGAGATCGAAGAGTGGCTGAAAGCCGGGCTCCAGCACTTCGTGCTTCGGCTGGCCGCGCCGTTCAACACCAAGGAGCTGGAGCGGGTGCTGCGGCTTCGCGATTCGTGACTACAACCGCGCCGGAGCTTATTTGTGGGTGAGCCACTAACAATTTCTCGCCGGCGGGCATAGCATTTCCACCACCACACCCTCTTCGCGGCGCGAGGCTCCTACCGCTTGGCAGGAGCCTCGTACTTTTTTCGCGCCGGCCGGGAGGTCGGTCGCTTAGGCGGCCTTGACGGCGGCGACGAGCTTGGTCAGCGAATCCTTGGCGTCGCCGAAGAACATCACCGTCTTCGGCCCGAACATGAGGTCGTTGTCGATGCCCGCAAACCCCGGCCGCATCGAGCGCTTCATGAAGATGATGTTCTTCGCCTGGTCGGCGTTGCGGATCGGCATGCCGTAGATCGGGCTGCCCGGCGTGCTGCGGGCCGCCGGGTTCACGACGTCGTTCGCGCCGACGATCAGCGCCACGTCGGCGTTCTTGAAGTCGTCGTTGACCTGGTCCATCTCCTTCAGCTGCTCATACGGCACGTTGGCCTCGGCGAGGAGCACGTTCATGTGTCCGGGCATGCGGCCCGCGACGGGATGGATCGCGTACTCCACGTCGACACCACGGTCCTCGAGCGCGGTCGCCAGCTCACGCGCGGCGTGCTGCGCCTGCGCGACCGCGAGCCCATAGCCGGGGACGATGATCACGCGCTGGGAGTAGGCGAGCAGCGTCCCCAGGTCCTCGGCCGACGCCGAGCGCACGCTGCGCCCCTGCGCGCCCGCGGCCGCGCCGCCCACACCGGCCACCACCTGGCCGAACGCGCCGAACAGGATGTTGGTCAGCGAGCGGCCCATGGCGTCGCTCATCAGCTTGGTCAGCAGCGAACCCGAGGCGCCGACGAGTGTGCCCGCGACGATCAGGGCGAAGTTGTTGAGCGTGAAGCCGCTCGCCGCCACCGCCAGCCCTGTGCACGCGTTCAGCAGCGAGATCACGACCGGCATATCCGCTCCGCCGATCGGGAGCACGAACGCCACGCCGAGGATGAGCGCGAGCACCATGAGCGCGACGAATGAGAACGGGATGGACGCGATGGCGAGGATGGCGATCGCAAAACCGATGATCGCCGCCGCGAGCAGGCCGTTCACGACCTGCTGACCGCGGTAGGTGATCGGCGTCCCGGTCATCAGCTCCTGCAGCTTGGCGAACGCCACCATGCTGCCCGCGAAGGAAATCGAACCGATGACGATGCTGAGCACGCTCGGGAAGACCTGGGCGAAAGCTGGGTGGACGCCGAGCTTCAGCAGCTCCGCGACGGCCACCAGGGCCGCGGCGCCGCCGCCGACGCCGTTGAACAGCGCCACCATCTGCGGAATCGCGGTCATCTTCACCATCCGCGCGCCGATCACGCCGACGAGCGCGCCGATGACGACGCCGATGCCGATGATCGTGATCCCCGAGCGCGTGAAGTGGAGCAGCGGCACAGTGGCGCCGAGGGCGATGACCATGCCGATCGCGGCGATGAAGTTGCCGTTACGCGCACCCTTGGGTGAGCTGAGCTGCTTCAGGCCCAGGATGAACAGCACCGCCGCAAGCAGGTACGCGAGAGCGATCCAGAGGGTCATCTGGGCTTTGACGCGTTCGTCGCCGCGGGCGCGGGTCGCCCGCCGGCCTGGCGGCCCTTGAACATCTCCAGCATGCGGTCGGTGACGACAAACCCACCGACCACGTTGGTCGTCGCGAGAGTGACGGCGACCAGGCCGAGCACGGTCGTGACGGGGGAGTCCGCGCCGGCCGCGATCACGATCGCACCGACCAGGATGATGCCGTGGATGGCGTTGGTGCCCGACATCAGGGGCGTGTGCAGGATCGTCGGCACCTTGGAGATGACCTCGAAGCCGATGAAGACCGCGAGGACGAAGAACGTGAACTCGGTGAGGAGGGCGTTGTCGGTCACCGGAGCCGCGCCACCTACGCTGCCGAGCCGAGCATCTGCTTGGCCCTCTCGTTCACGATCTCGCCGCCGTGCGTCACGCAAGCGCCCTTGGTGATCTCGTCCTCGAAGTCCAGCGAGATCGCGCCGTTCTTGACGAGGTGCAGGAGGAGGTTGGCGACGTTGCGGGCGAACAGCTGGCTCGTCGTCAGCGGCATGGTCGACGGCACGTTGCGCGTGCCGATGATGGTCACGCCGTTGACATCGACCTCCTTGCCGGCCTGCGTGAGCTCGACGTTGCCGCCGGTCTCCGCCGCGAGGTCGACGATGACCGAGCCGGGTCGCATCCCTCTGACCATGTCCGCGGTCACGAGCAGCGGCGCGCGTCGCCCTGGGACGGCGGCGGTCGTGATGAGGACATCCGACTTGGCGATGTGCTCGCCGATCAGCTCGCGCTGCTTCTTCAAGAACTCCTCGGACTGCTCGCGCGCGTAGCCGCCCTGCCCTTCCTGGGCTTCGAGCGGCAGCTCGATGAACGTCGCGCCAAGCGACTGGACCTCCTCCTTGACAGCAGGCCGCACGTCGTAGGAGGACACGACCGCACCGAGCCGGCGCGCCGTCGCGATCGCCTGCAGCCCCGCGACACCCGCCCCCATGACCAGGACGCGAGTGGGGGCAACGGTGCCGGCGGCGGTCATCATCATCGGGAACAGCTTGCCCAGCCGGTCGGCGGCCATGAGCACGGCCTTGTAGCCGGCCGCCGAGGCCTGGGACGAGAGCGCGTCCATCGACTGCGCGCGCGAGATTCGCGGCAGCAGCTCGAGGCTGAAGGCGGTGATGCCGTGGCTGGCGAGCGACCGCACCGTATCGGCCTGCGTCGCCGGCTGCAGAAAGCTGATCAGCACCGAACCTTTCTTGAGCAGCGAGATCTCGCTCTCGCGCGGCGCCTGGACCTTCATCACTGCGTCGGCGTCCCGCAGCAGCTCACCCGCCCTGCCGGCGACCCTGGCGCCGGCCTTCTGGTACTGCTCGTCAGCGATGTGGGCCGCGGCGCCGGCGCCAGACTCGACGCCGACCTCGAGACCGGCGGCGGCGAGCATCTTCGCCGTGTCGGGCACCAGCGCGACACGCCGCTCCCCCGCCTCGATCTCCTTCGGGACCGCTACCTTCACGTCGGCTAGGACTCTAAGCAATCCGGGTCGCACCTTGCACGCGCGTAGAATCCGTAGTCCCCCGATCGAGAAGAAGTGACCGAGCCCATCGTCAACGACCTCACCATCCAGGCCGCGACCGTCAATGGATCAGGTAGCCAGACCGCCAACCTGGTGCTGACTCGCGCCATCTTCCGCATGGGCATCCCGGTCGCGCCGAAGAATGTCTTTCCGTCCAACATCGAGGGCCTGCCGACCTGGTACCAGCTGCGGATCACGCCCGAGGGGCACATGGCGCGATCGGACAAGGTCGACATCCTGGTCGCCTTCAACGTCGCCACATGGCGCGACGACCTGAAGACCGTGCGAAGCGGCGGCGTGGTCATCCACGAGGAGGCGTTCTCGACCGCAGAGGCGCGCACCGACGTCATCTACTACCCGGTCCCCTTCGCCAAGCTGGCGAAGGCGAAGATCCAGAGCGACACCCTGCGCAAGCAGCTCGCCAACATGATCTACGTCGGCGTCGTCGCCGGCGTGCTGGGCATCCCCTGGGAGGCGCTCGAGCACGGCGTGCGCCGCCAGTTCCAGAGCAAGCCCAAGGCCGTCCAGGTCAACCTCGACGCGATCAAGGTCGGCTTCGACCACTGGCAGGACAACTTCTCCAAGCGCGACCCTTACCGGCTCGAGCCGATGACGGGCGCGGTCGAAGGCAAGGTGCTGGTCGAGGGCAACCAGGCGGCCGCGATCGGCGCCCTCATGGGCGGCGTCACCGTCGTCGCCTGGTATCCGATCACCCCGTCGTCCTCGCTGTGCGAGTACCTCATCGCGTACGCCGACCGGTTCCGCGCGAACGGCGAGGGCGAGAAGCGGATCTCGGTCGTTCAGGCCGAGGACGAGCTGGCCGCCGTCGGCATGGCGATCGGCGCCGGCTGGGCGGGCGCGCGAGCCATGACTTCGACCTCGGGCCCGGGCATCTCGCTGATGGCCGAGTTCTCCGGCCTCGCCTACTACGCCGAGGTGCCAGTGGTCGTCTTCGACATCCAGCGCATCGGGCCCTCGACCGGTCTGCCGACGCGCACATCGCAGGCCGACCTCGGCTTCGTGTACACGCTGTCCCACGGCGACACCAAGCACCTCGTCCTCCTCCCAGGCTCGGTGGCCGAGTGCTACGAGTTCGCGCGCGACGCATTCGACTACGCGGACCGCTTCCAGACTCCGGTCTTCGTCCTCTCCGACCTGGACCTCGGGATGAACCTCTGGATGACGCCCGAGTTCAAGTACCCGGAGAAGCCGTTCGACCGCGGCAAGGTGCTGGACAAGGCGGACCTGGAGCGCCTCGCGGGCGAGTGGGCGCGCTACCGCGACGTCGACGGCGATGGCGTCACGTACCGAACGCTTCCCGGCACCGACCACCCCGCCGCCGGTTACTTCACGCGCGGGTCCGGCCATGACGAGCACGCCCGCTACACCGAGGGCGCCGACGCCTACGCGCGCAACATGGACCGCCTGGCGCACAAGCTCGAGACCGCGCGCCACGAGCTTCCGGCGCCGGTCGCCGACGAAGCCGGCAGGCCGGTGGGCCTGATCGCATTCGGCTCGACCGACGCCGCAGTCAGCGAGGCAAGGCAGACGCTGGCCGAGAAGGGCCTGGGAGTCGATTACATGCGGGTCCGCGCGCTGCCGCTCAGCGACGACGTCGTCCGGTTCGTCTCCCGCCACGAGCGCGTGTACATCGTCGAGCAGAACCGGGACGGCCAGCTGTACGACCTCGTGCGTCTCGCGCTGCCGGCCGAGCTCGTCGACCGCGTGCGCTCCATCCGCCACTACAACGGTCAGCCCATCCCCGCTGTGGCGATCGTCGAGCCGCTGCTCGAGAAGGAGGCTGTGCCGGCATGAGCACCACGCTGAACCGGGCCGGGCTTTCCCGCGACGCGTACAAAGGCGCCGCGACGACGCTGTGCGCGGGCTGCGGCCACAACTCGATCACGAACCACATGATCAAGGCGCTGTACGAGCTCGGCGTCGAGCCGCACATGCTGGCGAAGATGTCGGGCATCGGCTGCTCGTCGAAGACCCCGGCCTACTTCGTCGAGACGGCGCACGGCTTCAACGGCGTGCACGGGCGCATGCCGGCCCTGACCACCGGCGCGCATCTCGCCAACCGGCAGCTGATCATGCTCGGTGTCTCGGGGGACGGCGACACCGCGTCCATCGGGCTCGGGCAGTTCATGCACCTGATCCGGCGCAACGTGGACTGCACGTACATCATCGAGGACAACGGGACCTACGGCCTGACAAAGGGCCAGTTCTCCGCGACGGCGGACCTCGGCTCGGTCCAGAAGAAGGGCGCGGTCAACACCTTCCAGCCCATCGACCCTTGCGCCGTCGCGCTGGCGCTCGGCTGCTCGTTCGTCGCCCGCTCGTTCAGCGGCGACGGCAAGCAGGTCGTGCCCCTGATCAAGGCCGCGATCGCGCATCGCGGGACCGCGATCCTCGACATCATCTCGCCCTGCGTGACGTTCAACGACCACGACGGCTCGACCAAGAGCTACAGCTGGGTCAAGGACCATGAGGAATCGATCGCGGACGTCTCGTTCATCCCCTTCTTTGAGGAGGTCCAGGTCGACTACGAACCTGGGACCGTGCGCGACGTGCGCCTGCACGACGGCTCGCACATCGTCCTCAAGAAGCTGGGCGAAGACCACGATCCCACCGACCGGCGCGCGGCCCTCAGGGTGATCGAGGACGGCCGCGCCCAGGGCCACCTGGTGACCGGTTTGCTCTACGTCGACACCTCGATGCAGGACTTCGCGAGCGCCGAGCAGATCCCGGCGCGGCCGCTGAAGGACCTGGGCGAAGACGAGCTGCGCCTGTCGCGCGAGCAGTTCGCCCAGTTCATGTCCGACTTCGCCTGAAAGCACCCCTCCTCGCGACTCCGCGCCAGCTCGCCAAAGGCACGCGCTTCGTCGCCGAGAAGGATCCGGCGATGGCCAGGTTCATCCAGCGCGTGGGCAAGATGGAGCTCGAGCTCTCCGACGCCGACGGCTTCGGCGCGCTCGTGCGCTCGATCATGTACCAACAGCTCGCCGGCGCCGCGGCGACGGCGATCCTCGGCCGCTTCATGAAGCTGTTCGCCGAGGGCCTCGCACCCGAGGCGGTGCTCGCGCTGCCGGCGGGCGCGATGCGTGCGGCCGGCGTCAGCGGTTCCAAGGAGGCCGCGATCACCGACCTCGCGCGCAAGGTCGCCGATGGAACTGTGCCGCTGCACGACGTCCACACCCTGTCCGACGACGACCTGAAGTCGCGCCTGGTCCAGGTGCGGGGCATCGGCCCCTGGACCGCCGAGATGTTCCTGATCTTCCAGCTGCGCCGCCTCGACGTCTGGCCGGTGGACGACTATGGCGTGCGCAAGGGCTGGACGCTGATCCACCGCAAGCGGGAGCTGATCAAGCCGAAGGACCTGAAGGCCGCGGGCGAGAGATTCCGGCCCTACCGCACGATCGCCGCCTGGTACTGCTGGCGCGCGGTCGAAAGCATCGTCCTCCCTACCTAGTCGAGTAGCGCCGCCTCAGCCGTTCGATCGCCTGGTCGCTCATCGGCGGCCAGCCGTACGCGTCGAGGAAAGCACGGCCGGTCCCGCGGCCGAAGTTGTACTGCAAGGACCAGAGGCCCGCGGCGAGGTCGTCCTCGGGGTTGGACAGCCTGGCGCCACCTACGTCGACGAGTGCGCTCAACGCCCCGTCGAGGAGGAGGACGTTCGGCAGGCAGTAATCGCCGTGGACGAGGACGTTGCCCGGCTTCCGGACGCCCCATGGGCAGTCATGGGCGTCAACGGCGTGTAGATCCTTGAGGATCTCGCCGAGGAGTCGTGCCACCCGCTCGGGCGGCCATCCAGGTGGCAGGTGGGACATCGGTACGCCGTCGGCGGCGCGGGTGACGAGCCATTCATCGCCCCACGCGCGCACGAAGCCGATCAACGCTGGAACCGGCCACCGCCCCGCGAGCCAGGCGAGCCGGTCGCGCTCCGGTTCGAGCTCCTTCGCGCGCTTGACGAAGACGGCCGCTCCGTCGCGCGCGAGGCGCCACGTCGTCCCGGCCCAGCTCATCCAGGCGAACTGCTCGGCGGCCGGATCGCCACCGAGCGCCCGGCGCACGGCTTCGCGGACTTCGGGCGGCAGCTCCGGCGTTGACGATTTCAAGATCGCCATCTCTGTAGCATTTGGCGCCGGGGTGTGGCTGCGGTGAATCTTCCCGATTCGTCGGCTGCGTTCAAGGACGCGACCTGGGCCGACATCGCCCCCTACTACCAAGATCTCGCGACACGGCCGCTCGACAAGACCAATGCCGAAGAGTGGCTGCGGGCGTGGTCGGACTTCGAGGCGATGCTGGCCGAGGCCGCTGCGCTGGCGCACTTCGCGTACTCGTGCAACACCGCGGACGCCGCCGTGGAGGCCGCTCAGCTGCGCTTCGCCAGCGAGATCGACCCGAAAGCGGACGAGCAGCGGTCG
>CBJLKR010000054.1:0-12169 GCA_966423695.1 uncultured bacterium
CGGCGTTGCCGCTCATCCCGGTGAGAGGGCTCAGGCCACGCGCCGTGGTCGAGCGCGTCATCACGGCGCGAAGCCTCGCGACGAGCTCTTCGGGGATGAACGGCTTGGTCACGTAGTCGTCGGCGCCGCCGAGCAGGTGCTCGACCTTGTCCTTCAGCGAGTCGCGAACGGTGAGGAAGACGACCGGTGTCAGCCGCGTCCGGAAGTCGGCTCGCAGCTCGGCCATGATCTCGTCGCCGGTGACGTCGCCCAACATCAGGTCGAGGAGGATGATGTCGGGCCGCCACTCGACCGCCGCCGCGTGGGCCGTCCGCCCGTCGCTCACGGCCACGACCTCGAAACCGGCGCGCTCGAGCACGCGCCTGACCAGGCGCAGCACCTGGTCGTCGTCGTCGACTATCAGCGCGAGGTCGCGGTGGGTGAACACCGGTTGGGGCCTGTCGCCGGTCCGCGCGGCGACGGTCACGGGCTCGCCGGCCGGGCGGGCCGCGGCAGCTTGTCGGTCAGCGCGATCGCGCGCTCCGCGGCCGAGCGGACCTCCTGGATATCGGCCTTCACCGCCTCCGCGTCCGCGGTCTCCTCGGCGATGAGCTCGCTGTAGTTCACGATCACGGCAAGCAGGTTGCGGAACTCGTGGATCAACGCGCGGCCTGGGTCGTCGGGCAGGTGATCGGTCACAGCTTCTTCACCAGTCGCCAACGGTTGAGGTCGCCGTCCCTTTCGTAGCCGAGGTGGTCGAGAAGCGTGCGCGCGATCGCCAGCCCGCGCCCCGACTCACTGTCACCGTCCGGCATCTCGCGCGAGAGGTGATCCCGCACAGGCGGTCCGCCGTCGGTGAGCGATGCGACCGCGCTGGTGCCGTCGAGGACGAGCGCGTACTCGACCGGTATTTCCCTTCCGGGTGGACGTCCATGCGTCAGCACGTTGCTTCCGATCTCGCCCATGGCGTTCTTAAAGAGCATCAGCGCCCGGTTGTCCGGAGCGCGCCCGGTCGCGCGGCGAAGGCGTTCGACCGAGCGGTGGATCGCGTCGAGGCCTTCGCCGAGGTCGGTGAGAGTGGCGCGGAACTCAAAGCGCTGGCTCCGGCCGCCGATGCCGCCCATATGTTTCGGAGCTCCGTCCCGGGCACTCTAGAGCCCGGTGAGGGCTTCCTCGACCGTGGCGTAGTACGGGAACACGCGGTCCAGCGTCGTCAGCTCGAGGACGACGCGGATCTGCTGGTTCGGCGCCGCCAGCCGCAGCTCGCCCTGGGTGCCGCGGATCTGCTTCAGCGCCGCGATGACGGAGCCGAGGCCGGTGGAGTCGACGAAGCTGACGCCCGCCATATCGATGACGACTTTCGCGGGCGCGTCCCTGACGACCTCGCCGAGCGCCTCGCGGAGCGCGGGCGCGCCGGCGACGTCGAGGCGGCCGCTCGGAGCGAGCACGGTGACGCCGTTGACTGCGGGCCTGGTCTCGACCTCGAGTGCCATGGGGCAACGAGTTTATGGCAGAAGCGGCGCGATTCAGCCTCTCTAGACTGTCGCGCGTGGTGGTCGCCCAGGGCACGCAGAAGGTCCTCGTCGTCGACGACGACGAGCCCCTGGCGCGCGTCATGGCGCGGACGCTGCGCAGCCGCGGCTTCGAATGCGATGTGGCCCTGGACGGGGCAGAGGCCCGGCGCCTCTTCGAGGTCAACGACTACGCGCTCGCGCTGCTGGACGTCCGGTTGCCGGACGAGTCCGGGTACGGATTGCTCGAGCGGCTCCGCGAGGTGCGGCCCGATACCGCGGTAGTGATGATCTCAGGCGTCGACGACGCCGACCTCGGCAAGGCCGCGCTCGAGCACGGCGCGTACGCCTACCACGTCAAACCTGTCGGCGCGACGCAGCTGTACCTGCTCGTCGTCAACAACCTGAGGCGCCGGTCGCGGGAGATGGAGAACCGCGCCAACGTCGACCGCCTCGAGGGCATGGTCGCCGAGCGCGGCGAGCAGATGCGCCGGGCCGTCGAGCTGCAGTCGGGCATGCTGCCCCCGTCGCCGTATCGCGACGAAGAGTTCGAGATCGCCGCGCACTTCACGGCGGCGCGCGAGATCAGCGGCGACTTTTACGACTGGTACCGCGACCGCAACGGCAGGGTGACACTGTCGCTCGGCGACGTGATGGGCAAGGGCCTGCCGGCGTCGCTGATGATGGCCACGGCACGCGCGGCGCTTCGTGGCGCGGCGGGCGTCGAGCCCCTGGAGGGCGGGGTCAAGCAGGCTGCGGCCGTGATGTCGGCCGCGCTCGAGGTCAACGACGCGTTCGTGACCCTCTTCCACTGCCGCTACGATCCCGGCACCGGCGACGTGGCGTACGTCGACGCCGGCCACGGCCACGCCCGCGTCGTGCGCGCGGCCGGCGGGCAGGAGCTGCTGGCGGAGCGAGCCGCCCCGATCGGGATGTTTCCGGACACCGAGTACGTCGCCGGCAGGGCCCGGCTCGAACCGGGCGACTCGCTGGTCGTCTTCTCCGACGGCTTGCTCGAGCTCCGCCCCGACCTGGGCGCGAAAGACGTCCAGCTTCCGTACGAAGCCAGTCACGCGGCGGGCGCGGAGGAGCTCGTGGAGTTCCTCGCTCGCGGCGCCCGGGCTCGCCAGGTGGCCGACGACATCACGGTGCTGGCGCTGAGGCGGCTGTAGCCGGGACGAAACCCGTCGTTTAACTCGGCTGAAGCGCGGCCGTCCGTCCTTAGACTGTGAGCCCTGCGCACGTTCCATACCGCCAGGGGGGGCGAGGGGTCTGGGGTGTTGCCAAGGAGTGGGGTGCCTTCCTCGTGGACCCGACTCGTGGTACGCCGCGCCACACCCCTCGCCTTCGCTGCGGCCATCCTCGCCGCGGTGCTCAGCGTCACCGCCGTCGCGGCGACCGAACCGCCCGTCGTCCTCGTCGTCTACCTCGGCCTGGTGGTTTTCGCCTCCGTGCTCGCGGGCGTGGCCGTCGCGACCAGCGAGCTGTTCCGCGAGTCACGAACGGCGGCCGCGGACGCGGAGCGCCGGGTCCGCGAGCTCCAGGCGAGCGAGCGGCGCCTGCGCGCCGAGATAGAGGCAGCGGGCGTCGGCCTGGGACTGGCAGCCCTCAGCGGTTCACTCGTCCAGGCGACCGACCGCCTTTTGTCGATCCTGGGCACTTCCGCGGATGCCGGCCTTGCCGGCCTCGTCGCCGACGCCGACCGCGAGGCGCTGCTCGACGGCCTCGAGATGTTGCGCAACGGCGACGTCACGCGGTGGGAGGCCGAGGTCGCCCTTCGCGCGTCGGGCAGGCCCGTCGACCTTTTCCTGAGCCGGCTCCCGAGCGCCGCCGCGGCCGAGCCGCTCCTCCTGGTCCAGGCCGCCGATATCACCGCGCGACGCCGCGCGGAGAGGCTGCACGACTGCGAGGGGGCGATCCGCCAGGTGATGGTCAGCGCCGCCACCGTCGAGCAGGCGGTGCCGCAGGTCCTGCGAGAGCTGTGCGGCCACCTGGGATGGAGCGCCGGCCAGCACTGGGCGCTCGAGCCCGACGGGAGCTCGATGCGCTTGCGCCACTCCTGGTCGCAGGGCGACGCCCTGCTGGAGGCGTTCCTTCGGGCCGGGCGCGGCGTCGCGGTCAGCCAGGGCGCCGGCCTTGCGGGCCGCGTCTGGCAATCCGGGGTGCCCGCCGCGGAGACGGACCTCGAGCACGACGACGCGTATCGTCCCCGGACCGCCGCCCACGCGGCGGAGCTGCGGTCGGCGGTGGCGTTTCCGGTGATCGAGAACGGCGACGTGGTCGGCGTCATCGAGCTCGTCGGGCGTGACGCCCACGATCCGACGGAAGCCGAGGTGGCGCTCTACGCCACCGCCGGCGTGGAGCTCGGCCAGTTCATCTTCCGCGCCGAGACCGCGCAGGCGCTGCGCCGCAGCGAGGCCGACCACCGGGCGATCTTCGAGCGGTCGCCGATCGGCATCGCGCGCATCGGCACCGGCGGCGACCTCGTGGAGGCGAACGCATCGCTTCTGCAGATGCTCGTTCAGGACGCGGACACGATGCGGGCGACGGCTTGGCCGGACCTCCTGCGCGCCTACGACCAGGCGGCTTCGCGCGCGCACAGGGCACCATTCCTGGCCGGGGCGCCCGACGCCAGCCCGCTGCAGATCCGGGCCGCGACCGGCGCCGGCAACTGGCTGTGGCTGCAGCTGACGGCGACGACGATCCCCGACGCGAGCGGGACTCCGGAGCACGTGCTCGTCATGGTCGAGGACGTGACCGCGATCCGCGAGACCTCGGACCGCCTGGCGGAGGCGCTCGAGGCGCAGCGCGATGCCAACTCGAACCTGGAGAAGCTCGACCAGACCAAGAGCGAGTTCCTGAGCATCGTCAGCCACGAGTTCCGGACCGCGCTGACGGGCATCCAGGGGTTCAGCGAGCTGATCCGCGACGGGGGCCTCGAGCCCGACGAGGTGCGCGCGTACGGCGGCTACATCTTCAACGACGCCGACCGGGTGAACCGCCTGATCGGTGACATGCTGGACCTCGACCGCATGGAGTCCGGGCGCATGTCCATGCGCAGCGCCGACGTCGACATCAACGACATCGCGATGGAGGCGATCTCGCGCGCCGCTCCATCGGCCGTCACGGTCGAGTTCAAGTCCGACCTCGACCCGCGCCTGCCCATCGTCGCGGGTGACCGCGACCGGCTGATCCAGGTCCTCAGCAACCTCGTCAACAACGCGGTCAAGTACTCGCCGGACGGTGGCACGGTCACGATCGCGAGCCGCGTCGAGGGTCGCTACGCCCTGGTCAGCGTGACCGACACCGGCATCGGCATCCCGCCCGACGAGATCGGGCACGTCTTCGAACGCTTCCGCCGCGTGCGCAGCGGCGCGGCGCAGTCGATCCCCGGGACTGGCCTCGGGCTCACGATCGTTAAGCAGATCGTGGAGATGCACGGAGGCAAGATCTGGGTGGAGAGCGCGGTCGGACACGGCTCGTCGTTCCACTTCACGATCCCGCTCGCTCCCGAGAGCGCGAGCTCGCTGCAGCTCCGCCATGCCTGATGCCATTCCCTTCGCGGTGCTCGTGGCCGACGACAACGAGGTCGCGCAGCGGCTGTGCAAGCGCGTGCTGGAGAAGGCGGGCTACGCGGTGCTCCTCGCCGGCGACGGCCTTTCCGCCGTCGACATCGCGCTCGCGCAGCGGCCGGCCATGATCCTCATGGACGTCGCGATGCCGGGCATCGACGGCCTCGAGGCGATGCGCCGGATCAAGGCCGAGGTCCCATCGCTCCCGATCGTGATCGCCAGCGCTCACTCCATGGCCAGCGACCGCGATCGCTTCCTCGCCGCGGGCGCGGACAACGTGCTCAGCAAGCCGTTCCGCCTCGCCGACCTGATCGCGGTCGTCGAGAGCTACACCAAGGCCGCGTCGCGGTGAAAGACCTCACAGGCACGCGTCTCGGCAACTACGACATCGTCGAGCGCCTCGGCGGGGGCGGCATGGCCGTCGTCTACAGGGCCGTGCAGCAGCCGCTCGGGCGCGAGGTCGCGCTGAAGGCGCTGTCCTCAGAGCTGTTCCAGGACGAGGGCTTCGTCAAGCGGTTCGAAACCGAGGCCAAGACGCTGGCCAAGCTCGATCACCCCAACATCCTGCCGATCTATGACTTCGAGGTCATCGAGGGCAACGCGTTCCTGACCATGCCGCTGATCCGCGGCGGCACGCTGCGCGACGTCCTGAACCGCGGCGCGCTGGACACGCTGTCGGCGTGGCGGTACCTGCGCGAGATCGGCGACGGCCTGCAGCACGCGCACGACGCCGGCATCGTCCACCGCGACCTCAAGCCGACCAACGTCTTGATCCACGCCGACGGGCGCGCGATGCTCGCCGACTTCGGCCTCGCGCGAGGCGCCGGTCAGCCGACGCACCTGACCACCATCGGCCTTGCGATCGGCACCCCGGGCTACATGGCGCCGGAGCAGGTGATGGGCCATGACGTCGACAAGCGCGCGGACATCTACGCGATGGGCGTGCTGTGCTTCGAGATGCTCACCGGCCGGCTGCCGTACTTGGGCTCGAACCGCATGGAGGTCGCTTACGCGACCGTGAACACGCCGATCCCGTCCGCGGTGAAGATCAACCCGAACCTGCCGGACGAGCTCGACGTGCTGCTCGCCAAGGTCCTCGCCAAGGACCCGGCTCAGAGACCGCAGACGGTGCGCGAGCTGCTCGCGCAGATGGCGCGCCTGCCGCAGCGCCGCACCTCGCCCGCGGGGGCCGCCTCCGCCTCACCGGCCGCATCGGTGCCCTCCGCCGCGTCTGCGCCGGGGCCCGGTGGCGTCGCCGTCCTGCCGAAGCCGGCGGCCACCTCCAACGGGCCGGATACGACGTCGATGCGCGCCGTTCAACCCAGCCACATGGGGGCGCCGCCGCCGCCGATGCTGCACGGCTCGCCTCCGCCCACGCCCACGTCGGCCGGCGCGTCGACCGTCCGCACGCTCGAGCTGATGGGGGTGCGCCCGGCGCGCGCGCGCGGGCGGTTCATCCTGAACGCGCACTTCAGCAACTTCGTCCACGTGGCGCGCGATGTCACGGGCGACCGCTGGCCCGAGGTCGCGTACGCCGCGGGGCTCGTCCAGTACATCGAGCAGGACGCGCCCCACGACGAGCAGCTGTCCTCGCCGGTCGAGTCGCTGAGCCGCCTCAACGAGGCGTTCGAGACGATCTTCGGCCCCGAGTCCGAAGACATGATCCGGGCCTGGGGCCGGCGCGCGACGGAGCGGTGGCTCGCCGACGGCAAGCACGGTCTCGGCAGTCCCCGGCGCTTTGTGCCGGGACGCCAGCGCAAGCTCGCCAACGTCGTCAAGAACTTCAGCGAGGCGATGGACAACGTGCGCGGCGAGCACACTCACGCATGGCTGCAGGTCGACGAGCACCAGTTCTGGCTGGTGCACTTCTCGAACATGTTCGCTCTCGGCCGCATCAAGACCGTGAAGTCGTGCCACGTTTGGACCTCGCAGATCGAGACGATCCTGCGGTGGGCGGGGCTCGCCAACGACTGGTATGTCGAAGAGGTCGAGTGCGGCTCGGTCACGGGCACTTTCGACTGCGCGTTCGCGATCCGCGCGAGCGAAACAAGCTGAGGTCGTAGCGGCGGCGCAGCTCCTGACCCGCCGCGAGTTCTGGAACCGCATCGAGCAGGGTGAGGCGCGCACGCTCGTCGTCGTCGTCCTGAAGTCGTGGAAGCCGATCGCCGAGCGCATCGGCGAAGAGGCGCTGGACATCACTGAGAACCTGTTCGTCAACCTATGCCGGTTCGCGACGCAGGACGCCTCGGCGCAGGCGCGGCTTTCGAGCGCCGCATTCGCGGCCATCTGGGAAGCGCCGGCGCAGCAGCGTCACCCCGTCGAAGTCCTCACCCGCTGGCTGCCCGCGCACCTCCAGGCGCCCGCCGCCGGCGTCCCGATCGACGCGGAGTGGTTCGCCTACGACGTGTCGAAGCAGGAATCGTCGCGTGAGGTCTTCGACCGCGTCGCCGCCGACCTCGACGAGGAGGCGCTGCCGCGCGGCTGGGACGGCCAGGTGGGATAGATAAGCGGTCCTCCATAGAGGAAGGCCCTCCACCGGGGGGCGGAGAGCCTTCAGAAAGGAGGGAGGGCGAACTGACTAACTGACCCCATCTTACGCCCGGCCTTTAGACGGGCAGCGCAACATTCCGCCGCGGTGTTTAGATGTGTGTAGATGGCCCGCTATGCGGTCGATGTGACGGCGTGCTGGCGGCCGCAACGAGTCGGCATGGTGACGGTCGCGGTCGAGCTCTCGCGCGCTCTCGTGGCGGTCGCGAAGCGCGACGAGATCGTGCTCGTGTGCAGCCGCGAGCGGCCTCCCTCGCTGCGCGACCTGGGCTGTCCGGCCGTCTTCGCGCCCTACCGCCACGAGCTGGCGATCAAGACCCGGTGGATGCCCGCGATCGAACCACTCCTCGAGGTCGACGCGATCCTCTATCCCTACTGGCCGAGTCCGCCGTTCCGCCGCGAGGGGGCGCCGCCGGCGGCGATCTTCGTCCACGACCTCGCGTTCCGGATCCGGCCGCGCGAGGTGCCGTGGCAGCAGCGCGCCTACTTCCGAGCGGTGCTGCCGCGGGCGCTGCGCCAGTCCGCGGCCGTGATCGTGCCCTCGACGACCACGCGCGACGACCTGCTGGGCGCGTACCCGACCCCGGGACTTGCGGAAAAGACGCACGTCGTGCCCGAGGGGCTGCCGAAGTCGCCGCCGCCAGGACCGCTCCCTGGCGGGCTCGAGCCGGGGTTCATCCTGGCCGTCGGCAGCGTCGAGCCGCGCAAGAACTATCCTCGCCTGCTCGCTGCGTATCGCCAGCTGCGCAGCCGGGGCGCGGTCCCGTTCATCATCGACGGCCGTCCCGGCGTGCCCCAGCTAGTGATCGCCGGGCGTCCCGGCTGGGCGTACGGCGACACGCTCCAGCGCATCGCCGCCGAGCCCGGCGTCCGCTACCTGGGCCACGTCGACGAGCCGACGCTGGCGGCGCTGTACGCGCACGCGTCGGTGCTCGCGTTCCCGAGTCTCTACGAGGGATTCGGGCTGCCGCTGCTCGAGGCCATGGCGGGCGGGGTGCCGGCGGTCGTGGGCCGCACCGGCGCGCTGCCGGAGCTCGGGGGAGACGCGGCGCTGACCGTCGACGCCGGTGACCCGACCGCGATCGCCGGCGCGCTCGAGCGGCTCCTCGCCGACGCAGAGCTGCGCAAGCGACTGGGCGAGGAAGGCATACGCCGCGCCGCCGGTTATACCTGGGAGAGCGCGGCCACGCGCACCCTCGAGGTGCTGCGCCGGATCGGAGCCCGCGCCGATATGAGGGCTGCCTAGTTGAGCGAACGGGTTTCCGTGCAGGCGATCGCGGACGGACGGCTGCGGCTCGACCCGCGGCGCTTCGACGTGGCCGAGGTAGCACGACCGGGGCGCGTCGTCGTCGCGGCCACCAACAGCCCCATCTCCGCCGGCGACGCGGCGCGGCTGCGTGAGCACGTCCTCAAAGGCGGCGGCCTCGTCCTGGTCGGTGACACCCTGGCCGCGTGGTCGGCTTCGGCGCCCATCCGCGAGCTCGCGGCGTGGATGCCGACTGGCCCCGGACCGGAGACGGAGCTCGTCGTCCGGCCGGATCCGGACCATCCGGTGACCCAGCGACTCGAGGCCGAGTGGCGGATCCGTGACCGCCTCTACCTCTCCGAAGGGCCGCCTGGCGGCGCGACCGTGCTTCTGCGCGCCAGCTGGCGCTTCAGCGACCAGGTCGTCGCTTACGCGCGCGAGGCCGGGCAGGGTCGCTTCGTGTACCTCGGACTGCACGACGACGGCAGCTCGACGTTCGCGAAGATGCTGACGCGCCTCGTGCTGTTCGCCGCCGGTCGCGACGCCCCGGCGCCGGTCGGCGTCGGCCTGCTGGGCTACGGCGCGATCGGACGCGACCATGCCGCTTCGGTGGCCGCGACCAGCGGGCTGCGTCTCGCCGCCGTGTGCGACGTCAACCAGGAGCGGCGGGACGCCGCGGGGCGTGAATGGCACGTGCGCGCGGTCGCCACCCAGGACTCGCTCCTGGCCGATTCGGAGGTCGGGCTGGTCGTCGTCGGCACGCCGCCGAGCGCGCATGCGAGCCCGGTTCTCGACGCCCTCGCCGCCGGCAAGCACGTCGTGTGCGAGAAGCCGTTCGCGCTGAGCGTGGACGAGGCCGACAGGATGATGGACGCCGCCGCCGCGCGTGGCGCCGTGCTGACGGTGTACCAGAGCCGGCGGTGGGACGCCGACTTCGTCGCCATGCGCGATGTGGTTCGGTCGGGGCGCATCGGCGAACCGTTCTACATGGAGTCTTTCATCGGCGGCTACGACCATCCCTGCGATTTCTGGCACAGCCACGAGCCGATCTCCGGGGGCACGATCTACGACTGGGGCTCGCACTACTTCGACTGGATGCTGCAGCTGTTCGGAGATCGCGTCACGACTGTGACCGCGCAGGCGCACAAGCGCGTCTGGCACGACGTGACGAACGACGACCAGGTCCGCGTCGACCTGACGTTCGCCGGTGGCGCGCAGGCGAGCTTCTTGCAGTCGGCGATCGCGGCTGCGCGCAAGCCCAAGTGGTACCTGCTGGGCACCGAGGGCGCGCTGGTCGCCGACTGGACCGATGCCGATGTCCCCGCCGACTTCGCCGCGCGGCTCAGCGTCGTGACCCGCACCGGGACGGAGACGCTGTCGCTGCCCGCGCGCGAGCCACACGGCTTCTACCGCAACCTTGCCGACCACCTCGCGTGGGGCGAGCCCCTGGCCGTCACCGCCGACGAGGCGCGTCGCAACGTCGCCGTCATGGAGGCGGCGACACGCTCGCTGAAGCGCGGCGGCGCGCAGCTGAAGGTCGACCTATAGCCGGCCGCCGCGTCCGCTGGGGCGTCCTCGGCGCCGCCGATATCGCGCAACGGGCCGTGATTCCCGCGATCGTGGCCTCGTCGAACGGCCAGCTGGTCGCACTGGCGAGCCGCAGCCCAGAGCGCGCGCGGTCGATGCTCGAGCCGTACCGCGGCGCGAGTGTCGTCGACTCGTCCGAAGCACTCGTCGCCGATCCGGGCATCGACGCCGTCTACAACCCGCTTCCGAACAGCCTGCACCGCGAGTGGACGCTGCGCGCGCTCGACGCGGGAAAGCACGTGCTGTGCGAGAAGCCGATCGGCATCGACGCGCACGAAGCCCAGGAGATGGCCGCCGGCGCAGAGCGCGCGGGCCGGCACCTGATGGAGGCGTTCATGTACCGCTTCCATCCGGCGATGCGCGAGTTCGTCGAGGGCGTGCGCGAGCCACTGCACGTCAGCGCCACGTTCGGCTTCACCGCCGGCGATCCGCACGATATCCGCCTCCAGGCCGGGCTCGGCGGGGGCGCGCTGCTGGACGTCGGCTGCTACACGGTGAGCGTGGCGCGGTGGCTCCTCGGCGAGCCCGAAGACGTCAGCGCCACAGCGAGGTTTGCCGGTGATGTCGACATGACCATCGCGGCCCTGCTGACCTTCGCCGGCGGCACGACCGCGTCGCTCTGGGCGAGCCTGGAGTCGCCGGAGGAGCAGGACCTCAAGGTGGTGACGCGCTCCGGAGTGCTGGCGCGAAGGCCGCCGTTCACGGCGTACCGCGACCCGCACGACCCCTACCAGCTGATGGTGGAGTCGTTTGCGGACAGCATCCTTCACGACCGGCCGATCGCGATCCCCCTCGGCGAGTCGATCGCGAACATGCGCGCGCTCGATCGCATCCGCGCCGCGGCTAGGACTGCGTCGGGTCTTTGAACCGCGGGTCCTCGCGGAGGCCCGCGAGGACCGTCGTCACATATTCCGGCGCCGACAGTCTCCCAAGCTCGTCGAGCGCGTCCTCGAGCAGCTTTCGCGCCTGGGTTACGTCGCCATTCACGGCGAGGTACTCGCAGATGTGGCTGCGCGGGTGCGCGTAGCTGTTGCGCAGCACCGCGTCGCCGGCGCTGACGGACGCGAACCACTGCACCGGCCTGTCACCGACCTTCTCGAAGAGGCCGACGATCTCGGTGAGGAGGTGATCGGCCCGGGCGGCCGCGTCGCCCAGCGGCGTGCCGATGCCGGCGGCCAGCTCGCTGTCGTTGATGGCGTCGCGGGCGCCCGGCGGCTCGTAATCGCGGCCGTCGATCGCGGCCGTGAGGGAGTCGCGCATGCGCTCGCGCCACATGCCGACGTGGAACATGATCAGCGCCGCGGGCCAGCCTTGCGGGGCCTTCTCCGAGCTGCGTGCATGCTCGACGAACTCCCGCTCGACCTGGCGCTGCTTCTCGAGCGCGGCGCGAACCGCGTCTACGTCAGGCAGGATTCAGGTCCGAACACCGCGAGCCGCTTCACCGGTCAGAGCCTACGCCAGGTCGGGCTCTTTGGCGCCTTCCTCGGGCTGCGGCGCAGGCTCGGTTGAAACCGGCTGCGCGATGGGCACGATCTGCCGGAATCGGGAGAGTGCGCCAGGCCAGTCGGCCAGCATCGCGGCGGCCCTGGCGCTGCCCGTGCGCCGTTGGTGTTCGTCGACCAGGGCACGAAGCTCGGGCTCGTCCCCATGGGGCACGTCGCGGGCGACGACGCTGGCGAGGTTGAGCTGCGCCCACTGCACGGCGTACGCGACGCCACCAGTCATCC
>CBJLKR010000055.1:0-12127 GCA_966423695.1 uncultured bacterium
GGCGCGGACCATCAGGTAGACGCTCAGCGCGTCGATGCCGAGGAACATGCCGGCGAAGGAACCGCCGTTGGCGATGAAGATCGGCACGTGCAGCGATGAGGCGATCGCCTTGGCGAGCATCGTCTTCCCGGTCCCGGGAGGCCCGACCATGAGCACGCCGCGCTCGCGCTTGCCGCCGGCCTTGGTGAAAAGCCGTCCGTGTTCGATGAGCCGAAGGATTCGGTCCATCTCGCCGACTGCCGCCTTCTGCCCGCGCACGTCCGACATGTCGACGCCGAAGTTCGCGTCGTCCGGGTTGATCATCGTCTTGCCGATGCGCGTGTAGAGGTAGAAGGGCCCGAAGAACAGCATGAAGTTCGCCCCGAGGAGGAAGAGCAGGTAGACGAGCTGGGTCAAGGCGAGACCGAGGAACTGCGGAAGCGCAGCGAGGGCGTCCTCCGGGGTGAGATTGAAGAAGAAGTAGGCGACGAGGAAGTACGCCACCGGGACCATGGCGACGAACGCCGCACGCCGCCAGAACACGGCCCGATTGGTCTCCACGGTGCGCTGCATTACGTCGGACTCGGGCGCCAACCGCTCGCGCACGATGAGCCACCGGCGGATGATGCTGAGGATGCCGCGCGCGATCAGCATGGCGACGACCGCGTAAAGCAGCGACCAGCCGATGCCGAGCTGGAGCGCGATCAGCGCGAAGGCGAACGCCGACGCGCCGACGAAGAGCGTGAAGATCCAGAAGATGATCACGGCGGGCTCAGCTCCTTATACGCGGGTGAGTTGCGGACGGCGAGAAACACCACGATAGACAACCCGACGGCGACCAGCACATCGCCCACGCTGTAGCCCTCGGGGTCGGGAAACAGGCGAATCCAATCGCCAAGAAAGCTCAGGTTCGTGCCCGGGCCCATCAGCGTGTACTGGCCGACGGTGCCCCGGGCGAGCAGGACGCGGCCGGCGACCTCGGGCGCGACCGGCATGCGCGCCCCGTTCGCGACGATGACCGTGAGGTTGAGCAGCACTCCCACGGTCACGAGCCAGATGCCGCCCAGAAGGCGCCAGTGCATGGCGGTCCACACCGCGATTCCCGCCAGCGCGACGACGTAGACGTAGTTGGCACCGGCGACGCCGCCCAGCGGCGTCAGAAGAACCGCCTCTCGCACCACGACCGCAACGAGCACGAACCACACTCAGCGAAAGCGGACGCGGGCGAGGTTGTCGAGCTTGCCGCCGCTGACGAGCCCGAGCGCCAGGCCCAGGACGATGGCGAGGAGAAAGAGCAATAACTACCGCCGGCTATTCGGCGGCGAGCCGCGACGCCACGCCCGCGAGCATCTTCACGCCGACCGGCAATGCCGCCTCGTCGATGCGGAAGCCCGGCGAGTGATGAGCCGGCGGCAGGTCGCCTTGGGGTCGGGCGCCGAGCATGAAATAGCAGCCCGGGATGCGGGTGAGGAACTCCGCAAAGTCGTCGCTCACCGTCAGCGGCCGGCCGAGCACGCTGGCGTGCTCGCCGACGAGCTCCGCGCCGACCTCCAGCACCTTGCGCGTGACGTTCGGCTCGTTCATCAGCGGCACCGTGCGGTGGACGAGGTCGAGTGTGCTCTTCACCTCGAACTCGGTCTCGGTTTCGCGAAGGAGATCGTGCAGCCGCTCCAGCGCCTGGTCGCGAAGCGCGTCGTTGAAGGTGCGCAGGCTGCCCTGCACGAGCACGCCGCGGGGCACGACGTTCCAGGCCCCGTCGCCCGAGATGTTGCCGACGGTGGTGTGGCACTGCACGCCGTCGTATTCGAGCCCTTCGACGACTGTGTGCAGGCGCTCGACGAAGAAGGCCTGCGCCGCGAGGACGTTGCCGCGCCGGCCCATCATGCCGCCGTGCCCGCCGGGCCCCAGGAAGCGAACGTCGAACGCATCCGAGCCCGACCACATCAATCCCGGGCGCGTGACCACCGTTCCCGACTGCAAAAAGCTCGCGATGTGCAGGCCGATGACGGCGTCGGGCTTGTGATCGTCGAGGAGGCCGCGCGCGATCATCGCCTTCGCGCCCTCGACGATCTCCTCGGCGGGCTGGAACACGAACAGGTACTTGCCGCCCACGTCCCAGATCCGGTCGATCAACGTGCGCGCGACTCCGATGAGGATCGCCATGTGCGTGTCGTGGCCACAGGCATGCATCCGGCCGTCGAAGCGCGAGTTGAAGTCCACGCCGGACTCTTCGTGGATGGGAAGGGCGTCGATGTCTGCCCGCAGCATCACGGTCTTGCCCGGACGCCCCGTGTCCAGAAGCGCGACCGCGCCTGTCTCGGTGGGGCAGGTCTCGATGTCGAGGCCGAGCTCGCGCAGCCGCTCGGTGAGATAGCGCGACGTATCGTGCTCGCCGAAGCTGACCTCCGGGTGCTTGTGAAAGTACCGCCGCAGGTCGACGACGTCGTCGAGCACGGACTTGCTCGGGAGCGGCGTGGTCGCGTGCTCGTCGCTCATTCGTGCACCGCGACCAGGCTGTACCCGCGGGCCGAGGCGTGGACGAAGGTCGCGCCCAGCCCTGGCTCGAGGTCGTCGAGCCGGCGGCGGAGGGTCAGCAGCGCCGAGTGCACCGTCGAGTGGGCGGCGTTGTTGCGGAACAGGCCGGCGTGGATGAGGTCGCGCGCGGTGGCCGGCTTCGAGCCCTGGGCGAGAAAGAGGACGAGGGCGGTCTGCTGCTGCGTCAGCCGCGCCTGGCGCTCGCCCAGCTTGACGGTCCGCCGGGTGGGGTCGAACTCGAGCCGGCCGAACCGGTAGCTGCCCGGCCGGCCGGTCCCTCGCTCGACCAGGCGGGCGGCGAGGTCGGAGTAGATGTGCGCCATGGGCACGTTGCCCTTGACGAAGTAGGAGCTGGCGCCGAGCTCATAGGCACGGCGAATGGACGCCGAGTTCACCTGGGCGGCGGAGAGCACGATGACGGGAAGCCCAGGGTGGTGCTGGCGGATCCAGGTCAGGAGCTCGAAGCCGGCGTCCTCGCGCTCGTCGAGGACCAGGTCCAGCAGCACGGCGGCCACGCGCTCGTGCTCGAGGAGGTTGCGCGCCTCGTCCGCGGTCGCGGCTACCGAAGGTCGGTAACCGAGATCGTGGAGATCGATGCGCAGCTGCTGCAGCATCGCCGCCTCGTCCTCGACCACGAGGACGGACGAGCCCAGCACGTCCACCGGCCGGTAGACCTCCAGCCCCGGGGGCAGGGGAGGCAGCCGCACCTCGCGCTGGCGAAGCTGGCCCCGTTCGCGGTCGTTACTGTGATTTTCCAAGCCTCATCCTACATTATTATTTACGGAAATTGACGACGCTTGAATACCTAAATACGACTGGGCCCCGTCATACTTTGTGCCGGACCTGGCGTAATTGGAAAAACAAAGGGGTAAATTGGGGATGACTTGGAGACACAGGATCCAGGGTGTGGTCGTGGTCCTGATTCTCGTGGCGGTTGCTGTCGCTGCCTCAGCGGCATGGATCGACGCGAGCGCATCGTTCGGCGACTTCGTCTGGTAGAAGTAGCCGGCATCTAGGACTCCGCATGCCGGCGTTCACGGGAACGCCGGATGGCGACCGGTAGCAGCGCGTACAGGTCTGCCCGGTCGACGGCCTTGCTCATGTAGCCCACGACGTCTGGGTCGTCGGTCCCCGAAGGGAAGACGGGGTACGCGGTGTAGAAGATCACCGGCACCTTCTGTCCCCGCGCCCGCAGCTCGTTCAGGAGGCCCCACCCGTCCATCGGCTCGGGCAGCATCAGGTCGATGATCGCGACCTCGGGCTTGTCGCTCTGGGCACGGACCAGCGCCTGGTCGGCGTCCTCGGCGATCGAGACCTTGTAGCCGAGCATCTTCAGGTCCGTCTCCAGGATCACCCGCCACGCCCGCTCGTCGTCGACGACGAGCACCGTCGACCCGCGAAGCTCGTCGGGAGTCGGCGCGATTGGCTTCGGAGGTGTGAACGGCATCGCGCTCTGGCGCAGTATATCCGTGGCAATGGCGACCCCAGCCCGGCGTAGCCGCAGGTCTCTCGTCCTTTCGCCGCCTGTCAAGCGTCCCGCCGCCAAGCCGGTCGCCAACGCGGCGACCCGCGCGGCGAAGAACGGCGCGCCGTCCGCCAGCGCCCTGATCCAGGAGCTCGGCACCTGCGTCACCGAGGCCGACCTGCTGCAGGTGCTGTACCGCGGCATGCACGGCCGGTTCGGCTACGGGTCGATCAACCTCCAGGTGCTCGAGCGCGAGGGTTGGTACCACTCCATGGTCGTGGACG
Organism: uncultured bacterium; assembly: GCA_966423695.1. Taxonomy (GTDB): domain Bacteria; phylum Chloroflexota; class Dormibacteria; order Dormibacterales; family Dormibacteraceae; genus 40CM-4-65-16. Next base: position 4,264 of record CBJLKR010000055.1, read on the forward strand.
AGGGTGTGCTCCAGGACGTGACCCGCCGGCCCCTGCGCGAGTCCACGGTCGCCCGCCTCTTCGCCAACCCGAAGACGACGATCGTGCCGATCGAGCCTGGGCGCCTTCTCCGCGGCAAGGGCCCCGGCGTGCGCACCGCCCCGCGGGTGGCGATCTGGGTGCCGGTCCGGCACCAGGGCGAGCTCATCGGCAGCGTGATCTACCACACCCACCGCAAGCGCCGGATTCCGCCCGAGGAGATCGTCTTCCTCGAGGACGTGCACCAGCGGCTCGGGGTGCTTCTCGCCAACGCCTCCCTGAACGAGCTGACGCGCAACCAGGCACGCCGCCTCCAGGCCCTGAACAGCATCGCCCGGGCCATGACCGCGACCCTGGACGAGGCGAGCGTCCTCAGCGGCCTCTACGACACCGTGCGCGAGCTCATCCCAGTCGACACGCTGGAGATGGTCACCTTCCCCGACGGCACCGAGCGAGCCCGCTACCTGCAGGTCGGCGCCAACTCCGAAGCCGCGTCGCGTGTCCTGACCACCCGCTCGCCGATCGCCGCCACCGCGCGCGAGGTCGTCGCCGACAACAAGCCCGTGATCGTCCACTACCCGCACTCCTCGCTGTGGGTGCCGCTCAAGGAGGGCGGAACGGCGCGCGGCGCGCTGGCGATCAAGGCCTCGCGCCCGTATGCCTACGAAGACTCCACCGCCGCGTTCCTCGAGCTCGTCGCCGACGAGGTCTCGCTCGCGATGCGCAACGCCCGCAGCTACGAGGCGATCGAGGACCAGCGCCGGCGGCTCGAGGTCGTGAACGCGGTCGGCCGCCGCCTCGCCTCGAGCCTCGACCGCTGGTCGATCATGCGCACGCTGCGCGAGGAGCTCTCGAACAACCTCAAGTTCGACGGCTTCATCCTCGCCACCATCACCGAGGGCCCCGACGGACCGATCGCCGAGGGCTACCAGTACGTCGCCGGCATGGAGGAGGTCGTCCCGCCCGTCGCCCTGGCGGTAACCGGCCCCTCGCGCGAGGCCTACGAATCGAGCAAGCCGGTGCTCGTGCGCAACAACCCGTGGCGCCGCTCCTTCGAGGAGAAGGGCCTGGAACGTGACGTGTGGACGGTCGGCCAGGGCGCCGCCGTCTTCGTGTCCGGCCCACCGTCGGAGCAGCGCCGGGTATCGCGCTCGTTCGTGTGGGTGCCGGTGCTGAGCGGCGAGCGGATCACGGCCATGCTCTCGCTGCAGTCGTACACCGAAGGCGCGTTCGACGACTGGCACGTGAAGCTGCTGCAGGACGTGGCCGCGCACGTCAGCCTCGCCCTGGCCAACGCCGACCACTTCGCGCAGGCGCAGACCGAGCGCGGCCGCCTCGAGGCCCTGCACAACCTCGAGCTCGGCGTCGCCAGCGCTTCCGATGAGCGCGAGCTTGCCGACGCGGTGTTCACGGTCGCCTGCGAGTACCTCGATTCGACGCACATGGTGCTCGCCTACGTCGATGTGTCCGGCATGGTCGCCGGATTCACGGGCGAGCGGGGCTCGCCGGCAGCGCCCCTGGGCCCGGTGCTGATCGACCACGCTCCCTTCTTCCGGCGGATGATCGAAGGCGGCCGGACGGTGAGCAACGTCATCTCCGGCGAGGCGGCCGACCTCGAGGGTCCGATCGGGTCGTACCTCTTCACCCGCGCTCCCAGCCATGTCGTGTGGGCGCCGATCACCCAGGACGACCGCGTCGTCGCCGGCGTGGTGGCGATGCGCAACGACGGCGGTCACTTCCAGGCCACGCACCTCAAGTTCCTCGAGGCTGCGATGCCGGTGGTCGGCATCGCGCTCCGCACCATGCGCCTGCACCACGCCAACCAGCTCGCCCTCGCCCAGTCGGTGCGCATCCAGGAGCTCGCCGCCCTTGCCGGCCACGAGCTGATGAGCGTGGTCGCAAACATCGCCGACCAGGCCCGGACGATGCTCGAGTGCGCGGGCTCGGTGTGCTGGGCGTTCGACACCGAAGGGCGCGTGACCGCCACGCGCGGCAGCGGTGACGCGCTCGCCGAAGAGGTGCTCGCATGGGCCGGGCTCAACGGCGACGACCGCACGGCGCCTCCCGGCATCGTCAGCGGCACCGCCCACGACCACGCCTGGAACCTCGTGCCGCTGTGGTACGGCGACCGGCTGGTGGGCGCGATCGGAGCGGTCCATGCCTCGACGCTCGTCCCCGAGCCCAGCACCGCCGCCCTCGAGTTCGCACGCCACGCCGCGGTCGCGATCGAGAACGCGCGCCTGGTGGCGGAGACGCGCGGCCGCATCCGCACGCTCGAGGCGGTTGCGGCCTTCACCGAGCTGACGCCGACCGAGCCCGACCGCGCGCGCTCGGAGATGGCGCGCCTCGTGAACCGCGCCCTGGCGGGCTCGCAGGGTGAGCTGTGGCTGCTCGAGGACGGGGAGCTCGTCCGCCGCTCGGACAACGGCGACGTTTCGCCCAAGGTGCCTGTCTCGGACAGCGCGCAGCTCCTGCGCGCGTTGACCTCGCCGGCCGGTGGCCGCCGCCTGCGGGCGCTGCTCGACCTGCTCGGCGCGCCGCAGGACGCCTTCGCGATCCCGATCCAGGTCGAGGGCCGCTTCGCTGGCCTGCTCGTCGCCCGCATGACCGCCGGCGCGGCCGAGACGCGCAGGCTCGCCGCAGTGCTCGCCGGCCAGGCGGCCGTCCTCCTCGGCCAGCTCGAGCTCGTCGACGCCCTCGACCGCGAGCGCCGGATGATGAACGCGATCCTCCGCCACTCCCCGGTCGGCGTGATGCTCGAAGACGCGGCGGGCAGGATCGTGTACGCCAACCCCGAGATCGAGTCGATCTACAGCCTCCAGGCCTCGGAGATGCCGGGCAGGAAGCCGGCCGAGGTCTACACCGCCGCCGGCGCCGTGCAGGCGGAGGACGCCGACTCGGACGGGACGCTCGAGCTCCGCATGAAAGAGCCGGACCGCACGGTCCACGTCCGCCGTGTCGTCATCCCGGGCCTCGAAGGTGAGCCGGCGGGCGTGCTGACGCTGCATGAGGACGTGACCGCACAGCGCCAGGCGCTCGAGGCCAAAGACCTGATGCTCCGCGCCATCGGGCACGAGGTTCGGAGCCCGGCGGCCGCGATGAAGAACACGCTCGCGGGCATCATGCAGTGGGACGAGACGATCGATTCGACCGGCCGGCGCACGCTGCTCCAGGAGGCTTACGAGTCGTCGGACCGGCTGCTCAGCCTGGTCGAGAGCCAGCTGATCATCGCCAAGCTCGAGACGCGGCACTTCGAGCCGACGCCCGGGCCGGTCGACCTGGCGTCGGCTCTGACCGGCGTCCTCGGGGTGCTGCACCACCGCTACGCGGAGCGCACGGCCGCCGTACAGGTAAACCTGCCGGACCACCTACCGCCGGCCTTCTGCGAGCCGGCCCACATCGGCCAGGTCCTCACCAACCTGATCGGCAACGCCCTCGAATACACGACCGGGTCGGTGCAGGTCGAGGCGCGCCAGGTACAGCGCGGCTGGCTCGAGATCTCGGTGGCCGACAACGGCCAGGGCCTCCCGGCGGCCACTCTCGAGACGGTGTTCGAGAAGACGGGGCCCGCCGGGCGCAGCCGCTCGCAGGGCGGGCTCGGCCTGGGCCTGTACCTGTGCCGGCTCGTGGTCGAGCGCTCGTTTGGCGGCCGCATCTGGGTGGCGGCCTCGGACCGGCGCGGGACCACCTTCCGGTTCACCGTGCCGGCGCGGATCCGGACGTAACCCGCAGCGCGCCGCGCCGGTCGCGGCCTCTTGGAGCGTTCGACACCCAATGAGCGCCGCCCAAGCGCCGATGTGGGTTCGCGTCGGCGGCGGACTCGAGCTCGTCCCGGATCACCAGCGCCACGGCCCGGCGGACTCGGCCTTTCCTCCGCCAGGCGGACCGTGGGAGGCGCTGGTCTTGAACGGGAGGCTCGTCGGTTGGGCCGAGCACGCCGGCCTGCGGGTCGCGCGCCAGAGCGCCGAGATCGGCCAGCGGCTGGCGAACGAGCACCGCGATTACCTTCTCGGCCGGCTGGGCCACAAGCTGCGCTCGTCCGTGCTCGCCCTGCAGGAGTCGGCCCGGCAGGCGGCGTTCGGGCGGCACGAGCTGCTCGAGGGGCTGTTCGAGCAGGCCCAGGAGGTCGGGCGCCGCGCCGCCGGGCTGGAAGCGGCGGCGGTCGAGCCCAAGGACCATGCGCGGGGCGTCGTCCTCGGCGCGGCTCTGAACCTGGCAATGCCTTCGGCGACCAACCGCGCCCCGGCCGACGCCACGGTGCTGGGTTCGGAGCCGGTGCTGATCGAGGCGTTCACACGTGTCCGCGACTGGCTGCTCGGCGATTCGCTCACGGTCACGGCTGAGCCGCTCGGCGGCTGGTGGAGGGTCCAGGTGACGGCGACCGGCGAGCGCAAGCCGCTGCCGGTGCCGGAGCTGGGCGAACCGCTGGTCCGGCTGATCGTGGACACGCAGCTCGACGGCTGGCTCGACGCGAGCCGGCCGGACGGCGCCGACATCTACCTGCCCTCTTACCGTCTTGGCCGGGGTCTCTAGGGTCGTCGCCCCGAACCCGGGGCCGTACACGGGCCCGGGTACCAACACGTGGATCGTCGACGCCGGCCCGGTCGTCGCCGTCATCGACCCAGGCCCGGACGACGAGCGGCACCTCGAGGCGCTGAACCGGCGTCTCGCCGGCAGGACTGTCGGCGTGGTCCTGGTGACGCACTCGCACCCGGATCACCTGCCGCTGGCCGAGCGATTCGCCGCGCCGCACCAGGCGTCGGTGCGACGTTTTCCGGAGCTGCGCGACGGCGATATCGTCCGCGCGGGCAACCTCAACTTGACCGCGCTGCACACACCCGGACACAGCGCGGACCACCTGTGCTTCCTGCTCGCCGGCGACGGCGCCGTCTTCACCGGCGACCTCATCCTCGGCCGGGGCAGCTCGATGGTCACCTACCCCGAAGGCGACGTCGCGGCCTACCTGCGCTCCCTGGACCGCCTCGCCGAATTGCGCCCTCGCATGCTCTTTCCCGGCCACTGGGACCCGGTCGCCGAGGCGATGGCGAAGATCGAGGAGTACCGCGCGCACAGGCTCGAGCGCGAGGCGCAGGTCCTGGCGGAGCTGAGGCGGGGCGAAGGCACAGCGGCCGAGCTCACGCGCCGCGTCTACGGCGAGCTGGACGAGAAGCTTTCGGTTGCGGCGGAGATGACGCTGCGGGCGCACCTTCGCAAGCTCGTCGACGACGGCCTGGCGCAGGAACGGGGAGACGTGTACGCCGCTACGTAATCTAGTCAACCGATGACCGCCCTGACCCCGATGCTTTCTCTGTCCGCGCCCGAGCTCGAGGCGTGGCTGGCGAACCACGGCGAGCCCGCGTACCGGCGCAAGCAGGTATGGGGCTGGCTCGCGCGCGGGGTCACCGACTTCGACGCAATGAAGGACGTGCCCCGGCCGCTCCGCGCGAAGCTTGCGGCCGAATTCCGAGCCACGTCTCTACGCGCGATCGCGACGTCGGAGGCCGACAGAGGTCTCACCACGAAGACGCTCTTCGAGCTCGACGGCGGCCACTCGGTCGAGGCCGTCGTCATGCGTTACACCGACCGCTCGACGCTGTGCATCTCCTCGCAGGCGGGTTGCCCGGTCGGCTGCCCCTTCTGCGCCACCGGCAAGTTTCCGTTCGGGCGCAACCTCAAGGCGCACGAGATCGTCGAGCAGGCGGTCGACGCGGAGCGCATCCTCGCCGGCGAGGGCCGGCGGGTATCGCACGTCGTCTTCATGGGCATGGGCGAGCCGATGGCGAACTACCCCGCGGTGGTCGAGTCGGTGCGCCGCCTCGCGGACCCCGAGCTGCTCGGCATCAGCCCACGGCGGATAGTCGTCTCGACGAGCGGCCTGATCCCGCGCATAGAGCAGCTCGCGGCGGAGAGGATTCCCGTCACGCTCGCCATCTCGCTGCACGCCGCGCGCGACGAGCTGCGCGACTTCCTCGTGCCGATCAACCGCAAGTACCCCGTGCAGCCGCTCGTCGCCGCGGCGCAGGCGTACGCCGAGAAGACCGGGCGTCGCGTGAGCTACGAATGGGTGATGCTCGCGGGCGTCAACGACACCGACCGCGACGCCCACGAGCTGGGCGCGCTGCTCAAGGGCAAGCTCGCGCACGTGAACCTCATCCCGTTCAACCCCGTGGACGAGACGCCGTTCTCCGCGCCCGACCGCTCGTCCATTCGCGCCTTCAAGGAGAAGCTTGAGGCGGACGGCCTCAACGTCACCGTCCGCGACACGCGCGGGCGAGAGGCGGACGCGGCGTGCGGGCAGCTGCACGAGCGCGTGATGCGAACCAAGCTGGCCGTCTGATGCTCTACGCCGGCACGTCCGGCTTCAGCTACGCGACGTGGAAGGGCGGGTTCTATCCGAAGTCGCTTGCGGGCGGAAAGATGCTGCGCTACTACGCCGAGCGGCTGAACGGCGTCGAGCTGAACGGCAGCTTCTACCGCACGCCGCCCGACTCGACGCTGAGCCGTTGGGCAGACGAGACGCCGGCGGGCTTTCGCTTCTGCATGAAGGCGAACCGCGGCCTGACGTACGCGGCGGAAGCGTTCGACCGTGTCGGCCTCGCGCGCATCTTCACCGAGCGCATCGGCAAGATGGGCGCGCGGCTCGGGCCCGTGCTGCTGCAGTTCCCGCCGGTGCGCCAGCGCAACGTCGCGCTCCTCGATTCGTTGCTCACCGCGCTTGCGCGGCCGGCGGCCGCGGAGTTCCGGCACGAGTCGTGGTTCCACGACGACACCTACGCGGTGCTGCGCGCGCACGGCGGCGCGCTGGTGGTCACCGACGAGGCGAAGTGGCCGCGCGCCCCGCTGGTCGAGCTCGGACGGGTCGCCTACTTCCGGCTACGGCGCGGCTACACGAGCAAGACGCTCGAGCCGTGGATTCAAGAGGTTCGTTCTGCCGGCGCCGGCCACGAGGACGTGCATGTCTACTTCAAACACGACTCGGGGTCCCCTGCGCTGGCGCGCCGGCTCGCGCGGCTCGCCGCAACAGAACCGGCGCGGCGATGATGGCAACGAGCACCATCAAGGCTGACGCGAGCTGGGCCTGTCGGAGGCCCAGGAAAACGCTTGGGTCGGTGCGGAGGAAGCTCAGGAAGAACCGGCCGGCGGCGTAGGCACCCAGGTAGAGCAGCCCCAGCACGCCGTCAGGCAGCCGCTTCTTCAGGCGCTGATGGAACGGCAGCAGGGCCGCAAGGACCGCAAGGCACAGGACCATCTCGTACGCGACCTCGGGATGCACGACCTTGCCCGGCTCGCCAAGCGTGTTGGGGTTGACGTACTCGACGCCCCACGGAAGGCTGGTCGCCGAGCCGTGGTGCTCGCCGTTGATGACGTCGCCGATGCGGCCGATGGTCAGCCCGATCATCGCCCCCGGGCCCCCGGCGTCGATGATCTTCCAGAACGAGAACTTCGCGCGCCTTGCCCAGATGAAGGCGCCGACCATCGCGCCGAACAGGCCGCCCCACTGGCTGATCCCGCCCTCGGTCAGCGCGAACATGCGCAGCCACTGCCCGTTGGCGAAGAGCCTGAAGTTCTCCCATACGTAAAGGAGGCGCGCGCCGACGAGGCCGACCACGACCATCCAGGCGAGGCCGTCGCCGGATCGGCCCTTGAGGTCGCCGACGTCCTTCTCGAGGAGCCAGAAGCCGAGCCGCGCGGCCGCGAGGATGCCGAGGACAGAGAAGACGCCGTGCCAGGTGATCAGCAGCGGTCCCAGCCGGACGATGTTCGGGTTGAGGTCGATGACGATGGTGAGGAGCGGGCTCACGCGGCCCTCTCCAGGCGCGACAGCGCGACGTCCTTGGGCAGCAGC
>CBJLKR010000056.1:0-12050 GCA_966423695.1 uncultured bacterium
GAGGCGGCCCACCTCGCCGGCTTCCAGCTGACGATCGTCACGCCTCCCGGCTACGACCCCGACCCGGCCATCGTCGCGCGCGCTCGTAGCATCAAATCTGGCAAGAGCCACGTCACACTGACGAACCACATCGATGTCGACCGGTCCGCCACCGCCATCTACACCGACGTCTGGGCCTCCATGGGTCAAGAGGACGAGCGCGCCGCGCGCCAGAAGGTGTTCAGCCAGTACCAGGTGAACCAGCGCGTGATGGACGCCGCGCCAAGTGCCGTCTTCATGCACTGCCTGCCGGCGCACCGCGGCGAGGAGGTGACCAACGAGGTCATCGACGGCCCACGGTCGGTCGTCTTCCAGCAGGCGGAGAACCGGCTCTACGCCCAGATGGCCCTGCTCGCCGAGCTGTTCTCGCCATGACAGGCTTCGATCAGTTCACGGGCCAGCTGCTCGCGATCGCCAGGCATATCGGCCCGCTCGAGATCATCGACGTCGCGGTCGTCGCCTTCATCCTGTACCAGGTTCTGCGCCTGCTCCGGGGCACGCAGGGCACGCAGATCCTCGTCGGGCTGATCCTGCTCGCCGTCGTCGGCGTCGTCTCGACCACGCTCAACCTTGTCCTACTGTCCTGGCTGTTCAACAACGCGACGTTCTACATCGTCATCGCCGTCATCGTCATGTTCCAGCCCGAGCTGCGCCGCGCGCTCGACCAGCTGGGCCGAATCGGCCACCTCGGCCGGCCGCTTTCGCGCTACGACGCGCGGCAGTACAACCAGGCCATATCGGAGGCGATCCGGGCGGCGGAGCGGCTGAGCACGAAACACACCGGCGCGCTCATCGCGTTCGAGCGTGATGTCGGGCTCGAGGATTACGCCGCGACCGGCGTGCGGATCAACGGCGAGGTATCGGCCGAGATGCTGCAGTCGATCTTCTACCCGAACTCGCCGCTGCACGACGGCGCGGTGATCGTGCGCGGCGACCGCATCATCGCCGCCGGCTGCCTGCTGCCCCTGCCCGACGAGGGCACGGTGCGCGAGCGCCTCGGCACGCGGCACCGCGCCGCGCTCGGGCTGTCGCTGGCGTCGGACGCGCTCGTGCTGGTCGTCTCGGAGGAGACGGGCAACATCTCTGTCATCGAAGAGGGAAAGATCACGCGCAACCTCGACGTCGACAGCCTGCGCCGAAGGGTCGCGGTCAAGGTCACATCGTCCAACGGCAACGGCCGGTTCAGGTTGAGGCGATGAGCTGGCGCCTGGTCACGAACGAGTGGCGGCTGAAGCTGCTCGCCGCGGGCCTCGCCCTCCTGATGCTGGGAGCGGTCGCGTTCTCCCAGAACCGCCCGCTGACGAAGCCCGTGACCGTGGCGCTGAGCTACGCGGTGCAGACCAACATCGTCCTGATCAATCCGCCGGCGAAGACGACGGTCGTCGTCAGCGGGCTTGCGGACGTCGTCGATCGCGTCGACTCGAGCAACCTGGTGGCGTCGGTCGACGCGACCCATGCGCTTCCTGGTTCCTCTGTGAAGCTCAACGTCACCGCCAAGCCGCTGCTCAGCGGCGTGCAGGCGCAGAACCCGGCGCCGATCGCGGTCAACATCGACACCCTGCAGACGGTCGCCCTGCCGGTCCAGGTCGTCGCCCGGGCCGCGACCGGCTGGAGCATCGATCCGAGGCAGACGCGAGCCACGTGCCCCGGCGCCGCCAACCCCAACCCGTGCCGGGTCAACTTCACCGGCCCCGTCTCGTGGGAGAGCGGGCTGAAAGCGGTGGCCACGGTGCCCGGCGTGGTCGTCGGCACGGGCGACTACCTGAACCAGACGATCCAGTTCGTCACGCCGGGCGGGTCGCTGGACCTGTCGGTCCGGACGGTGCCCGCGCCGATCATCGAGGTCTCGTCGGTGGACGTTCACCTCGAGGCGACCGCCGGCACCACCAGCGAGTCGGTTCCGCTTGTCGACGCCTCGCCGAGCCACGGGCCGCCGCCGGGTTACCGGGTCACGGCTGTGACGATCACGCCGCAGGTGGTGACGATCACAGGCGACGCGACAGTCCTGCAGCGGATCACGAGCATCCAGCTTCCGGCGGTCGACCTCAGCGGCAGCACGTCCGACGTCACGTTCCCGCTGCAGATCCCCTATCCGAACGGGGTCTCCGGCTCGGTCGCGGGCGCCAGCGTGAAGTACTCGATCTCGCGCAACCCCAACGTGAGCCCGAGCCCGACCACCTAGGAGTAACCTGGGCGCCTCCGCAGGCGTTTCACCCCAGTCGAAATAACCCCGTGGGGAGTTCTAGTTGAGGTAAATACATGTGCGGGATCATCGGCTACCTCGGCGGGCGTGAAGCCACGCCGATCCTCATGGAGAGCCTGAAGCGACTGGAGTACCGCGGCTATGACTCCGCGGGCGTCGCCGTGCTCGAGCGGCCCAAGGCGGGAAAGGCGATCCACACCAGCGTCACCAAGTCCGAGGCCAAGGTCGACACGCTCATCCAGAAGCTCGAGTCGAACATGCCGTCGGGCAACCTGGGCATCGGCCACACGCGCTGGGCCACCCACGGGAAGCCGACCTACATCAACGCCCACCCGCACACCGACTGCAAGGGACGGATCTTCGTCGTCCACAACGGGATCATCGAGAACTTCGCCGAGCTCAAGGCCGAGCTCGAGGCGGAGGGTCACGAGTTTCCTTCCGAGACGGACACCGAGGTCGTCCCTCACCTCATCGAGAAGTACTACAAGGGGGACTTCCTCGCCGCCGTCCGCATGGCGCTCAAGCGGATGAAGGGCGCCTACGCGCTCGCCATGTTCTCGAGCGACGACCCCGACCTGCTCGTGGGCGCGCGTCTCAATGCGCCGCTGGTGGTCGGCCTGGGCGAGAACGAGAACTACATCGCGTCCGATATCACCGCGATCATCCCCTACACCAAGCGCGTGCTGGTGCTGGGCGAGGGTGAGATCGCGGCCGTCACCGCACTCGGCGCCGAGGTCTCCACGCTCGACGGCGTGACCGTCAAGCCGAAGATCGTGCACGTCGACTGGGACGTCTCGCAGGCGCAGAAGGGCGGCTTCTCGCACTTCATGCTCAAGGAGATCCACGAGACGCCCGAGGCTCTGGCCAACGCCGCGCGAGGAAGGCTCAGCGACGACGGCCTCGTCACGTTCCGCGAGTTCGACATCCCGGACGAGAAGCTGAGCAAGATCGACGAGGTCGTGCTCCTCGGCATGGGCACGTCGCTGCACGCGGCGATGATCGGCGAGTACATCCTCGAGGACTGGGTCGGCATGCCCGCGCGGGCGACCGACGCGTCCGAGTTCCGCTACCGCCGGCCGACGTTCGGCGAGAACGCGCTGTCGGTTGTGATCACGCAGTCCGGCGAGACCGCGGACACGCTCGTCGCGATGCACCAGGCGAAGGCCCGCGGGGCATTGACCGTCGCGGTCACCAACGTCATCGCGAGCTCGGCGGCCCGCGACGCCGACGGCGCGATCTACCTCCACGCGGGCCCGGAGATCGGCGTCGCGTCGACGAAGACCTTCAACTCGCACCTGGTGAGCCTCTACCTCCTAGCCATGCGCCTGGCCAAGGCTCACGGCCGGATCTCGCTCGAGCGGCGTCGCGAGCTGGTCGAGGCGCTGCGCCTGCTGCCCGACCAGGTGCGCGGCATCCTCGCGCGAGACGAGGAGATAGCGAAGCTGGCGCACAAGTACAGCAAGTACCGCAACTTCATGTACGCCGGTCGCGGGCTGGGCTACCCGGTCGCGCTCGAGGGCGCGCTCAAGCTCAAGGAGATCTCGTACGTGCACGCGGAGGGCACGTCGGGCGGAGAGCTCAAGCACGGTCCGATCGCGCTGCTCGACGACCAGTTCCCGGTGGTGGCCATCTGCACCGCGAGCGGGACCAAGGAGAAGATGGTCAGCAACGTCCACGAGATCGTCGCCCGCAACGCTCCGGTGCTTGCGCTCGTGACCGAAGGCGACCACGCGCTCGACGGCGTCGCGACCGACCTGTTCACGATGCCGGCGGTCGAGGAGGCGTCCTCGGCCATCCTGGATACGGTCATGCTGCAGCTGTTCGCGTACCACGTCGCGGTCGAGCTCGGCCAGGACGTGGACCAGCCCCGCAACCTGGCGAAAAGCGTCACGGTCGAGTAGCAGCACTCTTCCCCATTCATGGGGAAGTGGCGCCCGCAGCAACTCTTCCCCATTCATGGGGAAGTGGCGGCCGCAGCAACTCTTCCCCATCTATGGGGAAGTGGCGGCCGCAGGCCGCCGAAGGGGCCGGAAATTGTCGGCCGCAGGCCGCCGATGGGGCCACGCGGCAGAATTGATGCCGTGCAACGAATCGGCGTCGACGCCGTCTCGGTCGACCGCATCGCCCTGGCGGTGAGGCGCTCCGGCCCCGGCTTCCTCGCCAAGGTCTACACCCCCGCCGAGCTTGCCTACTGCAGGGACAGCGACGAGCGGCTCGCCGGCCGCTGGGCGGCCAAGGAGGCGGTCATCAAGTGCTTCGACGGCACGGGCATCTGCTTCCCACGGCGCAGGATCGAGGTCCTGCCCGGCCCCAACGGAGCCCCCAGGCCGCGCCTGCTCGGCAACGACCGCGGCGCCCAGGTCGAGGTCAGCATCACCCACCACAGCCGGCTCGCCGTGGCGACCGCGCACCTCGAGATCTCGGACGCCCAGACGATGCTGCCCGCGCCCGACGCGGTCGAGATCCCGCGGCGGCCGAAGGACGCGCACAAGGGCACGTTCGGCACGGCGGTCGTGCTCGCCGGCAGCCTGGGCCTCACCGGCGCGGCCTACCTTTCGTCGACCGCCGTCGCCAGGACCGGCGCGGGCCTGGTTCGGCTGCTGGTCGCGGATTCGATCTATCCCATCCTCGCGGCCAAGTGCACGGAGGTGATGGCCACGCCCGTGCCCGAGGTCGCCCCCGGCGCGGTCGGGCACGCCGCCTACGACTCGATCCTGCGCCAGCTCGACTCGGCCGAGATCGGCGTCGTCGGCCCCGGGCTCGGACGCGACCGCTCGACCTGGCGCCTGGTGGTCGACCTGGCGCAGCACGCGCGCTGCCCGCTCGTCATCGACGCCGACGGCCTCAACGCGCTCGCCGACTCGCCGCGCGTCAAGGGCAAGCTCGGCAAGGGCCGCGTGCTGACGCCCCATCCGGGCGAGCTTGGGCGGCTCACCGGCAAGACGGCCGATGCGATCAACGCGGACCGGCAGCGCGCCGCGCGCTCCGCCGCCAGGGAGTGGGGCGCGATCGTCGTCCTGAAAGGCGCGCGGACGGTCGTCGCCCACCCCGACGGCAGGATCAGCGAAGACCCGCATGAGGTCCCTGCCCTGGCGAGCGGCGGCACCGGCGACGTCCTTTCCGGCGTCATCGCGGGCCTCATCGCGCAGGGCTCCGATCCGTTCACCGCGGCCGTGACGGGCGTCTACGTCCACGGCGCCGCCGGCGCCCGCATCGCGGCGCGGATGGGCGACTCGGGCCTGCTGGCCGGCGACCTCCTGCCCGAGATCCCGCAGGTCATGAACGTCCTCCGCCAGGGCGGCCTCTGAACCGGACAGCCTCACTGCGCTGGGCGGAGGTCGACCTCGGCGCCATCAGCGCCAATTGCGACCGCATCGTCCGCCACGTCGGTGGCGCGCGCCTTTTCGCCGTGGTCAAGGCCGGCGGGTACGGCCATGGCGCCGTCCCGGTCGCCCACGCGGCGCTGGAGGGCGGCGCGACAGGTCTCGCGGTGGCCACGCTCGAGGAGGCGATGCAGGTGCGCGGCCTGGTCGACCCGGAGCAGATCCTGGTCATGGGCGGTGTCCTGCCGCGGCAAGCCGCCGACGTCGCGGCGGCAGGCTGCTCGATCGGCGCTTCCAGCCGGGAGCTCGTCGACGCACTCGCGCACGCGGGTCGCGGCGTGCCGGTCCACCTGAAGATCGACACCGGCATGGGCCGGTTCGGCTGCGCCCCCGAGGAGTCGCCCGACCTCGCGCGCGTGATCGACGAGTCGGCCGGCACCCGCCTGGCCGGCACGTGGACCCACTTCGCCAGCTCGGAATCCGACGAGGCGATGACGCGGCGGCAGTTCGAGCTCTTCCTCGAAACCGTGTCGCGCTTCGACGTGTCCCCAGGTATGCGCCACGCCTGCAACTCCGCCGGTGCGCTCAACCATCCCGACTTCGCCCTCGACGCGGTGCGCTGCGGGATCGCGATCTACGGCTGCGAGTGGCCCGGCACGACTCCCGCCCTGGCGCTCCGTGCTGCGATCACGCACCTGAAGACGGTGGAGAGGGGCGCGACGGTCGGTTACGGGTCGCTGTGGCGCGCAACCGAACGAGCGCGTGTCGCCACGGTCGCGATCGGGTACGCCGACGGCGTCCACCGCGCACGCGCCGGACGCGGCGAGGTGCTCGTGGGCGGCAGGCGAGCGCCGCTCATCGGGATGGTCAGCATGGACGCCATCACGCTGGACGTCAGCGACGTGCCGGACGTCAAGGTGGGGGACACCGCGACGCTCATCGGCCGCGACGGGGACGAAATCATCACGGCCGAAGAGGTGGCGGCGTGGTCGGGGACGATCAGCTACGAGGCCCTGACGTCGATCGGCTCGCGCGTCGAGCGCAGAGCCGCGACCCGCGCCCCGGCGGGCAGCGGCCGGGCCGTCATCAGCCCTGCTTCAGGTAATTGCTCGCCAGGTTGTTGGGGTCGAGGACGAGCTGCCGCAACTGGACCTCGTGGTTGCCCAGGTGGACCTGGTCCGGTAGGCGGCTTTCCGCCTGCCGCGCCGCCTCCTGCTCTCCTCTCTGCTCGAGCTCATTGACGATCTGCTGCTTGTCGATCATTGGTTCCACCTCAGGAGGCGATAACGAGCCCATGCCCGACGCTACGTCTTTACATGCGATGACCCACTTTGCGGTTGGCAGTTAGGTCATAGCGATGGCACGTTCTCCAGGTAATCACTACCAAAGGGGGTTCTGTATTTCATGCCGACTGTTACGAACTGGTTGGAGGCCGTAATGGTGTCCATCGCCGCCGCGCTGATGACTGTGCTGTCCTTCTTGCCGGTGCTCGTGGGCGCAATCATCATCGTCGTCGTCGGGTGGATCCTCGCCGATATCGTTGCCAAGCTCGTCACGCGGCTCCTGGAGCGGGTGGGCTTCGAGAAAGCCGCGCAACGGACTGGGGTCACCGGCTTCATCGCCCGGTCCGGCGCGCACGGCCTGACCGCCGCCCGCGTCGTCGGGGAGCTTGTCAAGTGGTTCATTCGGCTGATCTTCCTCGAGGCCGCCGCCTCGGCCATTCACCTGACCGCGGTCACCGACATCATCAACCGGATCGTTCTCTTCATCCCGAACCTCATCGTGGCGCTTGTCGTTTTGATGATCGGTGCCCTGATCGCAGGCTTTGTCGCTGACCTGGTTCGCGGCTCCGCGGGGGAGATGGGATTCCGCAACCCCAACCTCCTCGCCACGGTCGCCCGCGTCGCGATCATCGCCTTTGCCGTCATCGTCGCGATGAATCAAATCGGGATCGCGGCGACCCTTGTCAACACACTGTTCATGGCTGTCGTCTTCGCCCTTGCGCTGGCGGTCGGGCTGGCATTCGGCCTCGGCGGCCGGGACACCGCAAGCAGGATGTGGGAGCGCTGGTACGCACGCGGGCAGGAGATGGCGCCGCACCTGGAGACCGCGGCGGAGACCTCGACCCAGCGGGCCGAGGCTCCGGTCGAGCGCCGAATCGGGGCGCCCGTCGTCGCCGGCACGGTGCCGGAGAGGCGGCGCACCGACCAGCCGGGGCGCTTCAGGCCGACGACCGAGTAGAGAAGACAGCGCTTCCGGCGCACCGTGGCCGCATCCCCGATGCGAGGGGTGCGGCTACGGCAGGCTCAGCGCCGGCAGGAACTCGGGCACGCGCCGCGCGTTCGTCGCCTGCTCGAAGGCGTAGGCGAGGCCGAGAAGTCGCGCCTCCGAGCCCGGCCCGGCGAAGAAGCTGACGCCGAGCGGAAGCCCGAACGCCATTCCCGCCGGGACCGTGATGATCGGGTAGCCGGCGACCGCCGCCGGCTGAGTCGCCCCGCCCAGGAATTTGTCGCCTCCGACCGGGTCGATCATGCACGCCGGCGCGCCGCTCGGGGCTACCAGCGCCGCGAGCCGGTGCGTGCGGATCGTCTTGTCGATGCCATCCGTGCGGGCGAGCCGCAGAGCCGTCGACCGCGCGTCGCGATACGCGCGCGCCGAAAGCCCGCGGGTCGTCTGCGCCTCTTCGAAGAACTCCTGCCGGAAGTAGGGCATCTCCAGGGCCGCGTGGGCGCGGTTCCACCTGATGACGTCGGCCAGGCTCTTCACGGCCAGGCGGCGCCGGCCCCGCAGGTAGCGGTTCAAGCCGTCCTTCAGCTCGTGCAAAAGGATGGTCAGCTCGACGCGTGACTCGCGCAGCTCCTTGGCCGTGGCCAGCTCGACGTCGACGAGGACCGCGCCCGAGTCCTTCATGGCCGCGAGCGCAGTCTCGTAACACGCGTCCGTGTGCTCCGAATAGCCGGTGAAGGTTCCGCGCAGCACGCCGAGGCGCTTGCCTCGCAGCGCGTCCTTGCGCAGGGCGCGGCGGTAGTCCGTGGCTCGCGCCGCGATCACGCCGAGCACGGCCGCGGCGTCCTCGACCGTGCGCGTCATCGGGCCGGCCGAGTCCTGGCTCGCGGCGATGGGGACGATGCCCGCCTGGCTGACGACGCCGACCCCGGGCTTCATCCCGACCACCCCGTTCATCGACGACGGGCTGACGATCGAGCCGTCGGTCTCGGTGCCGATGGTGATCGCGGCATAGCCGGCGGCCGCGGCGGCGCCGGACCCGGAGCTCGAGCCGCTGGGCGTACGGTCGAGCGCGTGCGGATTGCGCGTCTGCCGTCCGCGGCCGCTCCAACCCGACGCCGAGCGGTACGAGCGGGCGTTGGCCCATTCGCTCAGGTTCGCCTTGCCGATCAGGACGGCGCCCCCGCGGCGCAACCGGGCCACCAGCGGCGCGTCACGAGTCGCCGGGGCACCCGTCATGGCAAGGGACCCGGCGGTCGTCAGCATGCGGTCGCCGGTGTCGATGTTGTCCTTGACCAGCAGCGGAAGGCCGTGCAGCGGTCCGCGGACGCGGCCGCGGCGCCGCTCGCGGTCGCTGCGCTTGGCGATTTCGAGCGCGTCGGGATTCAGCTCGATCACGGCGCGCGTGCCGCCGTCGTCCAGCGCGGCGATGCGCGCGAGGCTCATCTCGACGAGCTCGACCGACGTGAGCTTGCCGGCGTTCAGCAGGTTCGCGAGGTCGGCGGCGGAGAGCTCGGCCAGCTCGGGATGCGGTCCCACGTCGCGTCGCAGTGTATGGCCCTCGGGGCGAGGCCGTCGCCAAGGGCGGCCTCGCCCGTATCGGTCACGGAGCGGCTAGCGCGACCAGCTGGCTCCGCACGCGCGGCGGACCGCCTGGAACAGCGCCTGGAGCTGCTGCCACTGCGCTGTCGTCGTCGGGCGACCCTGCGCCCAGGCGGCCTTCACAGCCTGCACCGCGGCGGTGCACTGCGCCGAGGGCGCCGGCATGAAGGTGAGCGGTGCGGCGGTTGCGGCCGGCGCGCACACGGTGCGGGCCGCCCCAAACAGCGCCTTGAAGCTCGCGAGCTCCGAGGCGTCCTCGGACTCGACGACCGCGCTTTCGCCCTCTGCCTTGGCGAGGTGCCACTCGGCAAGGTCTTCGGAGCGATCCGCGACCACGGCGTCCTTGATCGCCTGGATCGCGGACGTGCACCCCGCCGAGGGTGCGGTGACCGCGACGGCGGACGGGCGTTGGTCGAAGCTGGGCGTCGCCGCGGCGCTCGTCTGCCCGAACAGCAGTAGAGCCCCCGCGGCCAGCAGGCCGGCTGCGCCGGTGCCAACGACGAACTTGCGAATACCGAACATTCGTAGCCTCCTTGACCCCCACGAAATCTGAGGCTGCGCATCTCGCGGGGACCCCTTAGAGTCGTCGGCCCTGGTTGGGCCTGAGAGAGGTTAACGGATGTGAGCTTTCGGCCTGGTGCGCGGGCGGGCGAGCTCGATCAGGCCGAACCGGCCGCCGGCTCGACCGCCGCGGGCATCGAGGCCCGCGCCACCGGAATAGTGTCCGCCGCGGGCGGTTTGCAATGGGGGAAAGGCAGGTGCTCCTAAACTGGCATTACTCATGGCGGAACCCGCCGCCCAGGCCGCCTTCGCGGAAGAGGCGCTCTCCCACCTCGACACCCTGTACCGGGGCGCGCTGCGGTTGACGCACGACCCTGACGCCGCCCAGGACCTCGTGCAGGAGGCCTACCTGCGCGCCCTGCGCTACCAGCACAGCTACCAGCAGGGCACGAACATGAAGGCCTGGCTGTTCGCGATCATGCGGAACCTCTTCTGGGACCGTTTCAAGGGTTCGCGCAAGGACGACGTAAGCCTCGACGACGTCGGCGACTTCGTCCTCTACGACAAGCTCCGCGACGAGGGCGCGCACCCCGAGGCCGACGTCCTCAACAAGATCGCGGCGTCGGAGGTGGTGGCTGCCGTCGACAAGCTCCCGCCGCTCCACCGCGAGGTCGTGCTCCTGGTCGACGTCGAAGGCTTCTCCTACAAGGACGCGGCGCAGACGCTGGGAGTGCCCATCGGGACGGTGATGTCGCGCCTGCACCGGGCGCGCCAGCAGCTGCAAAAATCCCTCTTTGACTATGCCGTCGAATCGGGTATTGTGCGGCCCAACGGCCAGGTGGCACCGTCATGAGATGTGAGGAGTGTGCTGACAAGCTCGACCGGTTCGTCGACCGCGAGCTGACCAACACCGAGGCGCTCGAGGTGCAGCTTCACCTCGAGGGTTGCCCCGACTGCATGGACCACTACGAGTTCCAGGAGCACCTGAAGCGGGTGGTCAAGCACTCGTGCGACTGCGACGTCGCGCCCCCGGCGTTCCGGGAGAAGCTTCGCCAGATCCTGAGCTGAGCAACTCCTCCCCACTCGTGGGGAGGTCGGCCCGCGCAGCGGGCCGGGTGGGGCGGATCGCGAGCGCCCATCTCTCCGGCATCCCCCCCAACGTTGTGCCCGACCACGCCCTCGCGATTGTGGACGCTGGCGTCCGCGGTGGCGCCGACGCCGTCCAGCTCCGGCACAAGACCCTGGCGCGAGGCGAGCTGCTCGCGCTGGCGCGGCAGATGCGCACGGTCGTGGGTGACGCCCTGTTCGTCGTGAACGACCACGTCGACATCGCGCTTCTCGCCGGCGCGGACGGCGTCCACCTCGGGCCCGACGACCTGTCGCCGGCCTCGGCGCGCAAGGTGGCCGGCGACCGTTTGCTCATCGGCGTCTCGGCGTCGGCGCCGGCCGCCGTCCCACCCGAGGCCGACTACGTCGGCTGCGGCGCGGTGTTCGCGACGCCCGTGAAGGCGGACAAGAAGGTGATCGGACCGGCGGGCGTGGCCGCGCTGGCGGCGGCGGTGAAGGTGCCGGTCTTCGCCATCGGGGGCATCGACGAGTCCAACATCGGCCGGCTCGTCGACGTGGGCGTCCGGCGTGCGTGCGTGATCCGCGCCGTCGCCGGGGCCGCCGACCCCGAGCAGGCCGCTCGCCGCCTGCGTGCGATGCTGACCTCGTGACGAAGGTGAAGGGAATCGGAGAGCTCGGGCTCCTCGAGCGCATAAGGCCGTACCTCGACCCCGGGGCCGGGGGCGACGACGCCGCCGTCATCCCGGACGGCAACGGCTACCTCGTCGCCAGCACGGATATGTTCGTCGAGGGCGTGCACTTCGACCTCTCGTGGATGAGCCCCGAGGACGCCGGCTGGCGCTCGCTCGCCCTCGCCCTCGGCGACCTGGCGGCCAAGGGCGCCGAGCCCGAGTGGGCGCTGGTCGCCCTGGCCCTGCCGCCGGCGTGGGACGTGGAGCGATTGAGCGGTCTCTACGAGGGCATGCAGGCCCTGACGGCGCAGCACAGGTTCACCATCGCGGGCGGGGACATGAGCGCCATCGACGGGCCAGCGGTCGTCGCGATCAGCGTGGTCGGCCGCGCGACCAAGAACCCCCTGCCGCGCTCGT
>CBJLKR010000057.1:0-12036 GCA_966423695.1 uncultured bacterium
CACCCGTCCGGCCACGAGATAGTCGGCCGCGTCGAATGCGGCGTCGGTTTCATGATCACCACCGAAGTTTCCGTGACGGTGAAGACCGTCACCGGCAAGGCGCGGAAGCTGGGCCCGGGCGACTCGTTCGGTGAGATGGCGCTGCTCGATCACGAGGGCCGCAGCGCGACGATCACGGCCGAGACGGATGTCACGCTCGCGAGCATCCCGGAGTGGAACTTCAAGCCGTTCTTGAAGGAGCACCCCGAGGTCGCCTACCGGCTGCTGCAGACGATGAGCCGGCGGGTCCGCCAGGCCGAGGCGGACGAGTAGCTAGCTCGGCGGGGGCCTCGTCGTCGGCTTCTGGGCGCAAGTCCGAGCCGCATGGTCTGAAGCGGCTTCGGCGTGGCGCCCCGGAAACGCTGAACGTCCCAGCGGCAGTACATGTCGAGGACGAAGGCCGCGTCCTCCGGTGCGTATAGCCGGTAAAGCAAGCGGTCGGTCTCGAACACGGTCGGCCCCACGCCGATCCTATTCTCGCCCTGTCGCCGACGGATTCAGGAGAAATCGCTGAGCCGACGCTCTTGATCTGTGTTCCAGCCGTGGACCGGGCCTCGAGCCCGCAGCCTAGGCTGGTGCCTTCGCGGCTTCGCGAGTGCGGGCAGCGAGGTTCCGCATGGCCGGGCCGAAGTTCGTCACCAATGACATGAACGCGGCCGCTATGTCCGGGTCGCCCGCGCGCTCGACCGCTCCGCTCGCCGGATTCAGACGACAGCTCTCCGCCCAGGCGGCGAGGTCGGACTCCGATGTGCGCGCGTACAGCCCGGACATGCTGGCGTAGGAGAACTGCACCAGGTCGGAGGCGTTGCCGGTGAATGTCACCGGCGGACTGAGCCGGTTCTTCTCGGCATCGTCGTCGCGCGCGACCTCGATCAGGCCAAGCGTCGCCGCACTCCAGGCAGCACCCACGATCGTCACGTACTGGAGCGTGATCCGGTCGCCTGCGAAGATCGGTCGCGGCGTTGTGCGGCGCACCCCGGCCGCCGTGCAGTCCACGTGCAGGGTGTCGGGCTGGGTTGCCACCTCACCGTGCTCGAGCTCGATTCGCCGGCTCTCGATGCCGCGAACTCTTCCCTTCCGCACGACGCGGACCGTCCGCAGGGCTGCCAGCTCACGAGTGCTGATGATCGCCCCGCGGTACGCCTCAGGTTCGACCTCCGGGTCGATCCGCAGGAAGACGCCCGCCGCCTCCAGGCGGCGCGCAAGATCCATGCCATCCTCGGCTTGCGCCGCGGCTTCCACCCAGCGTGCCTGTAGTTGCATGTAAGACCCGACCAGCTCCAGCGGCTGGAACGATGCTCGGTCGAAGAGCCACGGGTCGCGCGGCCGAATCCACTCGATCCGGTCCGAATCAACGCCTGCGTCGAGCAGCCAGTTGCAGGTATCCATCGCCGTCTTGCCGGCGCCGATCACCGTGAAGCCGCCCGGAGGTGCGTCGAGGTCGACGAGCCGGTTGGGCGCGACGAGGTGCACGCCGGCGGCCACCGAGTAAGAGGGCGCATGGCGGGAAGGGATCTCCGACTCGATGTAAGTCGCATCGACCAGCTTGCGCGCTCGGATCGTCGACGGTTTACCTGTCAGAAGGGACCTCACGTGGTGGCCGTCCGCGTCCTGGCCGAGGTAGTTGTGCAAGCCCAAGAAGCGCACGCGGCCGGAAGGGAGGAACTGCTCGTCCAGAACCCGGCTGAAGTAATCACATATCTCGCTCGCGCCGGCGCGCTCGTAGAAACCCGCGTTTGGCCCTGACTCGTCGATTCGGTCGTGGCCAAGCCGCCGGGAGCCGACTCCGTAGACGCTTGACGGCTGGTGGAGCCGCACGAATGGATAAGCGTCGAGCCAATGTCCGCCCGGCCGATGGCGCCTGTCGACGAGCACGACCCGCGCGTCCGAAGCGGCGAGCAGGGCGTCCGTGAACGCCATGGCTGAAGCTCCAGCGCCAACCACCAGATAGTCGGTGTCGATCTCTCCCACTGCCCCTCCCTTGCGCGTGGAATGGTAGAGGCACGCGGCGCCGTTCGGTGTCGCTGGGGTACCGTCGCACTTCGTGGACGTCATCGGCGTGGCGGCTGGGATTGCTGACCGATCTGGTTACGACACCGTCGGCGCCGATGCGAGTTGACAGACCGATGTGCCTGCGGCCGGCATACCAACCGGGGCTAGGCAAAGAAAAGGCCGGATTCGTATTCGAATCCGGCCTGGAGAAGCCAGGAAGCTAGCTACTCGTCCTCGATCTGGTTGTACATGAGGCTGTCCTGGATCTCGTACAGAGCATCCATCGCCTCCATCACCGAGGCCGGCTTGGCCTGGGCCAGGACCGTGACCTCCGGCGACTCCTCGATCACCTTGTTGATGGCGACAGAGAGCACCGGCGGCATCTGCCGCTGGTCGGCCAGGTTCAGCATCTCGAGCTCGTTGAGGAGCTTGTCGATGTAGTGCATCTTGTTCCGCCGGGCGTACTTGGCCCGCTGGATCCGGCGCTCCCGAGCCGTCATGTGCTCGATCGCGCGCGACGCCTGCTTGATCATGGGCATATCCCTCTATCTCCTCCGGATACCAGTTTAGGTGCCTCCTCAGATTTGTCAAGGACAACCTGTAATAAATCGATTTGCGCTTCCAGGCCTGTGCTAGAGTGCCCGCAAGCGACCGGATGAGGGGCTCATGATCGCCGGCCGTTCGACCCGCATGGAAATCCTCGAGCTGCTGCGGCGCAGGGGCCGCTCCAGCGCGGAAACCATCGCCAACGATCTCGGCGTCACGCCCAACGCCATCCGCCAGCACCTGACCAACCTCGAGCGCGAGGGTCTGGTCGCCAGCCAGCCCGAGCGCAGCGGGCGCGGCCGGCCCGCCCTCCTGTTCGGCCTGACCGAGCGGGCCGACGCGGTCTTTCCCAAGCGGTACGGGCAGCTCGCGACCATGGTCCTGCAGGAGGTCCAGGACATGTCCGGCCCCGAGGCGCTGGACGAAATCTTCGCCCGCGTCGCGGTGCGCCACGCAGGCGCGATCGAGAAGGACATCGCCGACCTGGACTTCGAGGCGAAGCTCGACCGCGTCGTCAGCTGGATCGGCAGGGCGGGCACCCTCGTCGAGCAGACGGAAACACCCGAGGGTGTGCGAGTCACGATCCACAACTGCCCCTTCCGGAACACCGCCCTGAAGTTTCCGCAGGTCTGCACGATCACGCCGCAGCTCATCACCCACCTCACCGGGGCCGCGGTCTCGCAGTCCAACTCCATCCATCGCCGCGATCCCTACTGCTCCTTTGTCGTTCAGCGCCCTACCGACTCTTAGCAGCAGCCAGGTCAAGCAGGTCGACGAGCTCTGCGCCGAACGCTTCGGCATTCCCACCGACTGGTTGATGGAGGCGGCGGGCTGGCAGGTCGCCCGGCTCGTGGATCGGCGCGCGGTAGTGGTATGCGGGGTGGGCAACAACGCGGGCGACGGTCTGGCCGCCGCCCGGCACCTGCACCGCTGGGGCATGCTCGCCGGCGTCTGCTGCGTCGACGTCAACCGGCTTCGCGGCTCGGCCGCGGCGCAGTACGGGGCGCTGCGCAAGCTGGGCGTCGAGGTCGGAGGCGACCTCGGGCTCGGTGACGCGGACGCCGTCGTCGACGCGATCTTCGGCACCGGTCTCACGCGCGCCCCGGAGGGCAAGTTCGCCGCGTGGATCGATGCCATCAATGCAAGCGCCAAGAGAGTGATCGCCGTGGACGTCCCCTCCGGCCTCGACGCCGACACCGGCGAGGCCTACTCTCCCATCGTGCGCGCGGACGTGACGGTCACACTCGGGCTGCCGAAACGCGGACTCAGGGGCGATGTCGTCGTGGTCGACATCGGTGTGCCGGCGGAGGCGTACGCGGAGCTGGGCATCGATGTGGATCTCGACGCGATGCTGGCTTTGCGACGTTGAATCGCGAGATCGTCTGGGACCGGGGCGTAGCCCTGCCCGGGCATCGGCTGTGGCTGGATCCGCTGACCGTTCGCACGTTTGCGTTCATCTCTCACGCGCACACCGACCACGCGCGCAGGCACAAGGAGGCGCTGCTGACGCCGCAGACGCTCGGGCTGATACCCGTCGACCGGCGTCCGCGCGGCTGGCGCATGCTCGGCTACGGCGAGCCCCTGCGCCGCGGCGAAGGAACGGTGACGCTGCACTCCGCCGGCCACATGCTTGGATCCGCGATGCTCCACTTCGAATCCGGCGGCTGGTCGGTGCTGTACACCGGCGACTTCAAGCTCCGGCAGCCGGGCCGCGTCGAGACGTTCGTGCCGCGGGCCGATGTGCTGATCACCGAGACGACGTACGGGCGCCCGCACTTCCGCTTCGGCGACCCGGACGAGACCATCGAGCTGATCGCGAGGTGGTGCCGTCGCTCGCTCGACAGCCGCGTGACGCCTGTCCTGCTGTGCCACGCCCTGGGCAAGACCGAGGAGGTCATGCTGCAGCTCGCGCCGTACGGCTTCAGCTTCGCGCTCGAGAAGCGCTGCGTTCCGTGCGCGAGGCAATACGCGTCGGCGGGGCGTGCGCTGCCGGATTGGATCGAGCTGGACGGCGAACCCGTGACCGACCGCGTCGTCATCGCGCCGCCCGCCGGCAAAGAGGATATCCGCCGCCTCGGCCGCTACCGCACCGCGCTCATCTCCGGCTGGGCGAAGGACCCCGACTTCGCGCGCCTGTTCGGAGCCGACGCAACTTTCGACCTCTCCGACCACTGCGACTTCGACGAGCTGATGGAGGTTGTCGCGCGGTCAGGCGCGCGGCAGGTGTACACGGTGCACGGCTTCACCGAGGACTTCGCCCGCTCGCTTCGACGCAAGGGCGTGCGCGCCTGGGCGCTCGAGGCGAACGAGCAGCTGGCCCTCGCCCTGTAGCGCCGGCGGAGCGCCGTGGGTCGAGCCACAGCTCAGCTCGGAGCGTGGACCGTTTGCGCGACCTTCAACGTCCAGCGGCAGGTCGTCGTGATTTCGAGGTAGAACCGCCCGCTCCCGGGCACGTGGTACACGCCCGCATCCTGGTCGCCTTCCTCGCTCACGCCCGGATGGTTGAAGTCCGGCGTGTGGTCGGAGTCGTAGACGTCGACCACGAAGACGCCGCGCCCGCCCATCTTGCTGCAGTCATAGCTCCATTCCATGCTCCAGCCACCGGCCGAAGAGGAGCTCAGCGCCTCGGTCGCGTTGCCCGTCCCCGAGGCGTCGAGGAGGGGTGCCGGCGGCGAGCTGCCGCAGGCGGCCAGCAAGAGGCCGGCTAGCGCAGCGCCCAGCCGGATCGGAGGACCGCGCGGCGCAGGTCGTGGTCGCCCGCCGCGGCGTCGCTGAGCTTGGTCAGCAGGAGGTCGACCCAGGCCGCGAGCTCGACGGCCGGGAACAGCTCCAGGACCTCGTTCTTGACCCGGGCGCGGAAGCTTCGGCCGTCGACGTCGATGGAGAGCTCGGTGATCGGGCCCCGATTCAGGTGGCCGCGCCGGGCCTGCGCGATCGGCAGGCGCTCGACCAGGTAGTCGAGGAGCTCGTCGGGCTCATCCCGCTCGACGAGGGGCGCGTGGCAGAAGACGCACGCGTCGTCGATGGGCAAAGCAGGGGCGGAGCAGACTGTGCAGTTCACTTTTGTGGCGGGTGGTGGGCAGGTCGTCTAGTCGGTGTAGCGGCTTATTGTGTGGTCTTCGCGCCTCTTTTCAGCCTGGTATAGCACGCAGTCCTCGAAATTGCGTACGCAGATCGGCGGGCTGTCGCCCAGCGCGAGCTTGCGCTTCGAGGTGTGGTCGACGTGGCAGTCGAACCTGTAAACGCGCAGCGGGCCCCGGCGCTCCTTGACCAGCTCTTCGAGATACGGGCACCTGCGCATCGCGAATTACGATAGGTCGTCCAGTGCAGGAATTCTCCCGCGCGGGCGCCGCGGTCGGCGCAACCTCCGCCACGCTCGAGAAGACGCGTGCGCTGGCCGCCTACTTCCGCGCCCTGGACGAAGACGATCTGAGGCGGGCGGCCGTCTACATGAGCGGGCGCGCGTTTCCGCCGTCACGGCGGCGCACCCTCGGGCTGGGCTGGTCGACACTCAGCAAGGTGGTGTCGTCGGTCTCCGGCCGCGACGACGAGGAGCTCGGCCGCATCTTCCGCAAGCATTCCGACCTCGGCGACTGGGCGGGAGAGGCGCTCGACGGCAGCACCGACGCGACGGCCGTCAGCCTGCGCGAGGTCGAAGAGACGCTGGAGTCGATCCGCTCCGCCCGGGGCGCCGCGAAGGCACGGCCGCTCGAGGCGATGATCCGCCGGCTCGACGCGGACTCCGCGCGGTTCTTCGTCAAGATCATCTCCGGCGAGATGCGCATCGGCCTCAGCGAAGGCCTGGTCGAAGCCGCCATCGCCGAGGCGTTCGCCGTCCCCATCACCCAGGTGAAGCGCGTCCACCTCGTCACGGGCGATATCGGCGAGACCGCGGTGCGCTGCAAGCGCGGCGAGTTCGAGGCGAGCCACATCACGCCGTTCCAGCCGGTCCGGTTCATGCTCGCGAGCCCGGTCGAGACGCCGGGCGAAGCATTTCAGCGCATGGGCGCGGCGACTGTTTGGACCGAGGAGAAGTACGACGGCGTGCGCTGCCAGCTGCACCGGCAGGGTGATCGCGTCGAGCTGTTCTCCCGGGACCTGAAAGAGACGACGGGCGCATTTCCAGAGCTCGTCGAGAACGCCGCCGCGATCGGTCACGACGTCCTGTTCGACGGAGAGGTGCTCGCCCACCGCGAGGGCCGCGTGCTCCGTTTCTTCGAGCTGCAGCGGCGCCTCGGCCGCAAGACGGTCGACGACGATCTGCGGCGCGAGGTGCCTGTAGTACTCGTCATCTTCGACGTCCTGTGGCTCGACGGCCGGACGCTTCTCGACGAGCCGCTGACCGCGCGCCGCAAGCTCCTCGAAGGTCTCGGGCTGGCTCCGCCGTACCTCCTCGCGCGGCTCGAGGAGGCGACCGACCCGGAGCACCTCGACCGAATCTTCAAGGAGACGCGGGAGCGCGGCAACGAGGGCTTGATGGTCAAGGACCCGCTGAGCCCTTACACGCCGGGGCGGCGCGGGCTCGCGTGGCTCAAGCTCAAGCGGCCGCTGGCCACGCTCGACGTCGTCGTCACGGCGGTGGAGTGGGGGCACGGCAAGCGCCGCGGGGTGCTGTCCGACTACACCTTTGCCGTGCGCGACGATCGGAGCGGGCGGCTGGTCAACGTCGGCAAGGCCTACACCGGCTTGACGGACGCCGAGATCGCCGAGTACACCAAGCGCTTCCTCGAGATGACCCTCGACGACCAGGGGTTTCGGCGCATGGTCCGGCCGGAGGTCGTCCTCGAGGTCGCGTTCGATTCGATCCAGCATTCTGGCCGCCACCTCAGCGGGTACGCGCTGCGCTTTCCGCGCATCGTGCGCATCCGCGAAGACAAGCCGGTCGCCGAGATCGATACCGTCCAGCGCGTCGCCGAGCTGTATGAGCGGTACTTCGGCGTGAAGTCGGAAGTGCCGCTCGCGGAAGTCGCCGAGACGTGAGGCTCACGTTCATGGGCACCGCCGGCGCGCGCTTCATGGTCGCGCGCCAGGTCGCCGCCTCGGGCGGCCTCTTTCTCGAAGACGGCAAGACGAAGATCGCCCTCGACCCGGGGCCTGGCGCGGTCGTCGCCTACGCCAGGCTCGGCGTCGATCTCACGACGCTCGACGCGATCGTCCTCAGCCACCGCCACCTCGACCACGCGGGTGACGTGAACGTGATGGTCGAGGCGATGACCGATGGCGGTTTCGCGCACCGCGGAGTGCTGTTCTGCCCGTCGGACGCGCTGGACGAAGACCCCGTCGTGCTCCACTACCTGCGCCGTTTCCCGCGCGAGATCGTTCGCCTGGCGCCCGAGACGACCTACTCGGTCAACGACGTCGAGTTCACGACCAGCCGCCGGCACGTGCACCAGGTCGAGACCTATGGGTTTCGCTTCGGCGGGCGCCTCGGATGGATCACCGATTCGGCGTACTACGAGGGCATCGCCGAGCAGCACAAGGCGGAGGTGATGCTGATCCACACCATCCTTCTTCACTGCCGGCCGGAGCTGCCGCACCTGTGCGTCGACGACGCGGAGCGGATCGTGCGCGAAGCCCGGCCGCGCATCGCCTTCCTCACGCACTTCGGGATGGCCGTGTGGCGCGAGGACCCCGACAAGGTGGCGGCGAGGCTCGCCCAGCGCACAGGGGTCGACGTGCGCGCGGCTCGTGACGGTCTCTCGATCGAGCTCTAGCGTGAGCGAACGCTGGCGCTGGCGCGGCAACGTGGCCCTGCTGGCGGTGTCGCTGGCGTTCGTCGTCTACCCGCTGCTTCCGAACGACGATGTGATCAACTCCGACTGGCCGGCGTTCGCCACAGGCGCGCGGCTCATCGTGTCGGACCCACGCCACCTTTACGACCTCGCGTCCCAGCAGCGCGTCGAACGCGCGGTCACCGGCGGCCGCGTGCTCGTGACGCCCGGCATCGAGGGCATCCTTCCGTTCCTGGCCCCTGCGTGGGTCGCGTTCGTCGCGGTGCCCTTCGACCTGTTCGGGACGGACATCGGCGGCCGGCTGTGGGTCCTCGTCGGGCTGGCGGCCTTGCTCACGGCCTTCTTCCTCACCGTCCGGACGCGGCGGGAGGAGGTCCTGCCGGCCTTCGCCGCGGTTCCGACGGCGCTGCTGATGCTGAACGCCCAGCTCGACGGCCTGGTCGCCCTGGGCATCGGCGCCGGAATGGCGCTGTGGCCGCGGCGCTACCTGGCGGGGCTTGCCCTCACCCTCACGCTCATGAAGCCGCAGCTCGTGCTGCCCCTGGGAGCGGCCGTCGTCGTGGCACGGGAATGGAAGGTGCTCGCAGGCTGGGCAAGCGGCGGGCTCGTGCTCCTGGTGGCGACGCTCGCGCTGAACCCGCGCTGGCCGGCGGACTGGCTGGCTCAGACGCGAGCCACCGTCGCGCCCGTGAGCCGGGAGGTCGACCTACCGCATTTCGGAGTCCTGCTTCCGGCAGCGGCGGCGCCGATCACCGTGGCGGCTCTGGCGGTGGCCGCGATCGCGGCCCTCGTCTATCTCGCTCGGCGTGTTCGCGGACAAACGATGCGTCCAGCCCTCGCCTTGATTGTCGCCGGCGGGGTGCTCGCGGCGCCGCACGCGCTGCCGACTGATCTCGTCCTGGTGTCCTTGGCCCTCGTCATCTGGGCCGAGGCGACCTGGGTCGAATGGCTGGCTCTGAGCGTCGGGGCGCTCGTGGCGGCGGTTGCGCCGGCGCCGGTGCCGGCGTTCGTCGGTTTGCTGTTGATCGGCGGCCTGGCCGCCCGGATCAGCCTTTCGCCGTCGCCAGAACCGGCACGTGGGTAGCCGCGATGATGCCGTCGATCAGGCCGTACTCGACCGCCTCCTGAGGAGTGAGGAAGAAGTCGCGGTCGGTGTCGCGCTCGACGCGCTCGAGCTGCTGACCGGTGTGCTTGGCGATCAAGCCGTTCAGGACCGAGCGGATGCGGATCATCTCCCTGGCGTGGATGTCGAGGTCGGTGGCCTGACCCTGCAGGCCCCTTCCGCCGATCAGCGGCTGGTGGAGATGGATCGTCGAATTGGGCAGCGAGAATCGCTTGCCCTTGGCTCCCGCCATCAGGACGACGGTGCCGAAGCTGGCCGCGCGCCCGATGCATACCGTCGAGATCGGCGCCTGGACGTACTGCATCGTGTCGTAGATCGCGAACCCCGGCGCCACCGCCCCGCCGGGGGAGTTGACGTAGATCTGGATCTCTTTCGTGGGGTCGTCGGCGGCGAGGTACATGAGCTGCGCGACGACGAGATTGGCGACGACGTCGTCAATCGGCCGGCCGATGATGATGATCCGGTCCTTCAGCAGGCGCGAATAGATGTCGAAGGCGCGCTCGCGGCCACCACCCTCGTTCTCGACGACTGTCGGTACGTAAGCCAACGCGCTCTGGAGCTTACGAGATTTGATCTATTCGCCTTCTGACTTCTTCACCGCCCTCCGCAAGGCGCTGAAGTCGAAGCTGCCCGCGGAGCTGCGAAGCTTCCAGACGACGCGCGGCCGGGGGCGGCTGATGAAGCTGTACTTCGCGGAGCCCGCCTTCCACTACGAGGCGTGGCACCACTCCGGCGCGGGTAGGCTGGAGGTCGGGTTGCATTTCGAATCGTCCGCGGCGGAAAACGAGGCGGCGTTCGAGTTCTTTCGCTCGAGGATCGTGGAGGTGAAGGCCGGACTGCCGCGCGCGGAGCTCGAGCCGTGGGATCGAGGTTGGTCGCGGCTCTACGAGACCCTGCCCGCCGCCCGGCTCGACGACCAGGTCCTGGAAGCCGCGGTCCGCTGCATCACCGGCTACGTCGTCACCCTGCAACCGCTGCTCGACGAATTCAGGAGGAGGCGCGATGAGAACAGTTGAAGTCACCGACGAGGTCCAGGAGTACCTCGATTCGCTGGTCCCGGCGCGGGACACCGTGCTCGCGCGCATGGAGGAGGAGGCACGGCGCGAGAACATCCCGATCGTCGACGAGCACGAGGGCCAGCTGCTCTACCTGCTGGTCAAGATCGCCGGCGCCAAGCGCATCCTCGAGCTCGGCGCGGCCACCGGCTACAGCGGGATCTGGCTCATGCGCGGCACGGACGGCGGCACCCTGACGACATACGAGATGGACGGGCAACGGGCGAAGCGCGAGCGCGCGAACTTCGCCGAGGCGGGGTTCGGTGGGAGAGCGCTGGTGCTGGAAGAGAACGCGCTCGAAGGACTGGCCCGGCTCGAGGCGCGGTTCGACGCATGCTTCATCGACCTGCTGAACTCGTTCCCGTCCGAGGACGCGACGCGGAAGGCGGTGGAGCTTTGCCTCCAGCGTCTGGACGCCGGCGCGCTGCTGATGGCGGACAACGCGCTGCGCCAGGGCGAGGTGGTACGGCCGGGCGGGCAGCAGGCGAAGAACGTTGCGTTCTACAACAGGTTCGTGGCCGGCCACCCGCGCCTGGAGAGCGTCGTCATCCCGATCCGCGACGGGCTGTCTGTGGCGCGGGTCAAGACCTGACCGGTTTGCGCAAAACCCGCAGCCTCGAGGTGGAGAAGAGGATGCTTGGCGCAAAACCGCGGGCTAGCGGGCGGGTTTGGCCTCTTCCCCCTCGATCCAGAAGGTGCCGTCGACAGCGTGCTCCTTCTTCCAGATCGGCACCGACTCCTTGAGCCGGTCGATCCCCCAGGTGCACGCTTCGATCGCGTCGTGCCGGTGTGGGCACGAGACCGAGACCACGACCGACGCCTCGCCGATCTCCAGGTGGCCGGTTCGGTGCGCCATGGCGACGCGCGCGTCCGGCCAGCGCTCCTTGATCTCCTCGCCGATCTTCTTCATCTGCGGCACCGCCATCTCGGCGTAGGCCTCGTAGTCGAGGTGCGTGACCGAGCGGCCCTGCGAGTTGTCGCGGACGATGCCCGTGAAGGTGCAGATCGCGCCGGCGCCGGGGTGGTTGACGACCGCCTCGAGCTCGCGGGCGTCCAGAGGCTCGGTCGTCACGTCGTAGCGCATCCGGCTCCTCCGCTCACAGGCGGGATGAAAGCGACCTCGTCGCCGTCGCGGACGGTGGCCGACCAGTCCGCGAACTCCTGGTTGAGCGCCGCCCGCACGGCCTCGTGCTCCGGCAGCGCGTCGTGCTTGCCGCGAAGCATCGCGTAGACGTCGGAGACCGTCGCGCCGGGCTGCACGTGCAGCGCTTCGGTCTCGGTCCCGGCCAGCTCGCGGAGCCGGGCGAACAACCGGACGCGAACCGCGATGGCTACCGCCATGAGGCCATCTTAGGCGGTGAAAACGTGCACTTCCTTGCCGGAGTCGAGGGCTCGGTCGACGGTCGCCCGCGTCCCTTTGGACGCCCCGTCCCAGAACGCGACCAGCACATCGCAGGCATCGACCAGGCGCTGGTTGCGCGCATCCGCCTTGGCCGGATCCGCGAGCTCGTCGAACGACGCCGGCAGCACCCGCACGGGGATGCCGAGC
>CBJLKR010000058.1:0-11816 GCA_966423695.1 uncultured bacterium
GAGGGGGGCGGACCCTACCCCCGCCAGGCATTGCTGCATGTATGCCCCCCGCGCCTTCTGTTCCCCCCCCCCCCCCGCGACCGTGCCCGGCAGCGCGCAGGGCGTCTTGCCGGCGAGCTTGGCCTTGATCGCGTCGGCTTTCGCCTGGGTCAGCTTGCCGGCCTTGACCTCGTCGGCGAGGGTCTCGCCGATGGCCTTCTGAAAGGCCGCGTTGATCTGGGCCTGGCTCTTGCCGATGTCGGTGGCGAAATGCTGCATGAAGCTGGTGCAGACCGCCGACGTGGTCGCGGCCTCGAGGGTCGTGTCGGAGGCGGAGGCGGCGGCGGGCGACGACGGCCGGAAGCCCAGCGTCATGCCGGCCGCGGACGCGGTGACGACGACGGCGGCGCCGGCCACGGCGACCGCACCGGCGGCCAGGCCCACGGCGCGGAGATGGCGGATCTTGGCGAGCTTGGTGAACATGCTCTAACTCAACCACGCCCGGGGGCGCGCATCTTTATGGTTTTGTAAGTCACCACAGAGATGGGTATCGAAGCGCCGCCGGCATCGGGTTGGTCCGGCAAGCACGCGGTCGAGCTCTACGTCCGCACGTACACGACCATGCTCCAGAGCTCGGGCGACATCAAGGTGGAGTCGCTCGTCCAGGCCCACCTCGGCATGGGATCGGTCCTGCACCCGCTTGCCGCCGAGCCGCAGTCCGATATGGGGGCCCTGCTTTACGCCGTGCGCCGCCTGCCGTTCTCGATCATGCGCTGCCGGCGCGTGATCATGGGTCAGAGCCCGCAGGGATTTCGAGCGGTCCTCGGCGCCGATATCCTCGGCTGGGAGGCGGTCAAGGCGCCGGCTCGTCGGCGCCGCTGGTACCACGACGGCAAGAACACGCTCGCCGTCCTGATCGCATCGTCCTCGGACATCGACGACCTGGTGCCGACGCTCGTGGCGTTCCAGATCGAATGGAACAAGCTCCACCGCTCACTGCAGGACGTCGGCGTCTCCGACGAGGAGTCGCGACAGGCGGCCGGGGCGTCTCCAGACGACTGGCACCGCCTCCGCAGCGCGTGGGGCGACGCGTTCGACGCCAACCTCGCGCAGATCAGGCGCGAGGAATGCCGCATCGTCCTGCGCCTGATCGGCGGCAGCCACCTGGGTTTCGCGCGCAACGCGAGCAGGTGGTGGCTGCCGATCGCTGGAGCGCTGGACGACATCGGCGCGCGCGACGCGCGCATCTACTTCGTGTCGTCGAACGCGCACAGCCTGGTCAACGTCCTCACGGGCGTGGCTCGCCGGATCGAGAACGAGATCGTCGACTGGATCGGCCGCTCCGACCCTGAGCTGGACGAGGAGCGACGCAAGCTCGAGGCCGGGCACAGCCGGGCCTCCCGGCACAACTGGCTGTACTACGGCGCGCGCCAGGTCTTCGACGCCCACCCCGAGCGCGAGAGGTTGCGCAAGTGGAGAGCTGAGCTCGAGGCGGCGAACGGGGTGCGCCACATCCCCGCGAGGGGCACCGGCGTGGACTCGGCGGCGCAGGTGTTCAAGCTTTCGAAGCTCGATCCGACGGCCATCGACCCGCGTGTCGGCGCCGTCGACGAAGCGAACCTGCGCAAGTCAGACGCGTGCATCGTCAACGTGGACTACCCGCTCGGCGAGGCCGCGTACCACATGCTCCGCCAGGTCGCCGAGCAGTCGGCGTGGGTCGCGGGCGTCTACGTGCTGGGCAAGGCGGCGACGCTCAACGCCGACGTGGGCGACGTCATGATCCCGAACGCCGTCTACAACGAGCACTCCGGCAACACGTACTGGCTCGACAACTGCTTCACGGCCGCCGACGTGCAGCCGAACCTCGTGTACGGGTCCGCGCTCGACAACCAGCGCGCCGTCACGGTGCGCGGAACGTTCTTGCAGAACCGCGAGTACCTCGACTTCTACTACCAGGGCCGCTACACCGTGGTCGAGATGGAGGCGGGGCCGTACCTGGACGCGTGCTTCGAGATCGGCCAGCCCGACCGCTATCCGATGAACGAGAGCGTGAACATGGCTCAGGTGACGTTCGACCTCGGCATCGTCCACTACGCCTCGGATACCCCGTACACGCAAGCACGCACGCTCGGTGCGCGTGGGTTGAGCTACCGCGGAATGGACTCGACGTACGCGTCGGCTATTGCGGTTGCGCGGCGGATCCTGAGCCAGGAGAACGCGCTAGCGACGACGAAGTGAAAATCGCGGGCTGCCCGCCCTCGAGCTCCGGCTCGTGCGGGTGGTTGTGCCCCCCGGCGCCGTGGAAGATATCGCCGCACGGGTGACAGCTCTCGACCTGGATGGTCGTGTGGCCGATTCCGAACCGATCGCACAGCCGGTGCTCGAGGTTGCGGACCACGTGCTCGGCATCGCCGAGCGATATGTCGTCGACGACCACGTGCATGCTGACGGCCACAGCCTCGGGTGACAGCGCCCAGACGTGGAGGTCGTGGACCGCGCTGACGTGCGGGGTCTTCGTGATCTCGATCGTGACCGCCGCGATGTCGATGCCGGGCGGCGTGCCTTCCATCAACAGGTTCACCGCCTCGCGAACGATGCGCACGGCGCCGAAGGCGATGAGGCCGGCGATCACGAGCGACAGCAGAGGGTCGACGTAGGACCAGCCCGTGAGGAGAATCACCGCGCCCGCGACCACGACACCCGCCGAGGCGGCGACGTCGCCGGTTACGTGCAGCAGCGCGGCGCGCAGGTTCAGGTTCGGACCGTGGCCGCGCAGGATGAGGATGACGAAGACGTTGATCGTGATCCCCGCCAGCGCCGAGGCGATCACGATGCCGCCGTGGACTTGCTGCGGCGTGACCAGGCGCTGGACCGCCTCGTACGCGATCGCGATCACGATGACCACCAGCGTCACGGCGTTCACCAGCGCCGCGAGGATGCCCACGCGCTGGTAGCCGTAGCTCCGTCGCTGGTCCGCCGGCCGCCGCGACTGCTCGACCGCGAACCAGGCCAGGCCGAGCGCGAACACGTCAGTCAGGACGTGGCCGGCATCCGAGAGCAGGGCGAGCGAGTGGGAGAGCAAGCCTCCGGCGAGCTCGATCAGCAGGACGCCAAGCGTCAGCGCGAGCGCCAGCCGCAGCCTGCCGCCTGTCTGGCTCACCGCCTCCATGGACCTAATCTACCCACCGCGCCACCAATCCTCTCCCCTTTGCAGATATGCGAGCAGCATCCCCTGGCGCAGCCCCTCGTGGCTGACGTGTAGAAGGGCCAGCCCGTACCAGTCGAGGATCAGGAGCAGGGCCTCGATGCCGGCGCGCATGGCCTTGACCCGGTTCGCGGGCAGGCCGAGATCTGCGCCCACCTTCCTCGCCCGGCCGCGGTCGAGGCGCGCCTCGCACGTGAGGATATCGGCGGTGGTCAGCACCGGCGGCGGGTTGCGCTTCGCGAGCACGAGGGGCAGGTTGGACGCGGTCCCGCCCGTGGCCACCAGGCGCTCGACCTCGCCGTCGGGCGCGCGCGTCAGCTCCCGTAGCGCGGCCTTCCGCAGCCGCGCCCGTTCCTCCGGGCGGGGCGGGTCGGACAGGTACTGCGCGGCGAGCACGCCAGAACCGATGGGCAGCGTCGCCCAGTGGACGAGCTCGGCCCCACGGCCGATTGCGACCTCGGTCGAAGCGCCGCCCAGGTCGACCAGCGCCCATGCGCGCCGGCTCGAGTGCCGGCTCGCGGCGCCGAGAAACGTGAGCTCGGCCTCGCGGTGCGCCGAGATGACGCGCACCGGAACGCCCAGATCATCGCTCGCCTGACGCACGAACTGCGGGCCGTCGCGCGCCTGCCGCACCGCCTGCGTGGCGCCGGCGATGAGCTCGTCGTAGCCGTGACGGGCCGCGGCCTTCAGCACCTTGCGCGCGGCCCTCAGGGCAAGCGTGCCGCGGGTTCCAATCGCGCCCGTACGCGCGACCTGGGCTCCGAGCTCGGGCATCTCGACGTAATGCGCAACGTCCTCGAGCTTGCCGCGGACCACGTCGGCGACCAGCACGTGGACTGTGTTGGAGCCAATGTCGAGGGCGGCCAGACGTGTCACCGCACCAGCCTAGAATCTGGGCGGATGGCGAAGCGGACGCGTGTCGAGCGCGACTCGATGGGCGAGATGGACGTCCCCGCCGACGCGTACTACGGAGCCTCGACTCAGCGCGCGGTTCTCAACTTCCCCATCTCGGGCCAGCCTTTCCCGCGGCGCTTCATCCGCGCCCTCGGCATGGTCAAGCGCGCGGCCGCGCAGACCAACCGTGAGCTGGGCCTCTTGCCGCGCCGGCGGGCCCGCGCGGTCGCGGCCGCGGCGCAAGAGGTGATCGACGGCAAGCTCGACGACCAGTTCCCGATCGACATCTACCAGACAGGCTCTGGCACCTCGACGAACACGAACGCGAACGAGGTCATCGCCAATCGCGCGACCGAGATCCTCGGCGGCGAGCGCGGCTCCAAGCTCGTCCACCCCAACGACCACGTCAACATGTGCCAGTCGTCGAACGACGTCATCCCGACCACGATCCAGCTCGCGGCCGCGATGGCGATCGAGGAGGAGCTCGTGCCCGCGCTCGAGCGCCTCGGCCGAGCGCTGGAGGCGAAGAGCCGCGAGTTCTGGCCGGTCGTGAAGACGGGCCGCACACACCTGCAGGACGCGACGCCGATTCGGCTGGGCCAGGAATTCAAGGGTTACGCGGGCCAGGTCGAGGAGTCGGTCCGGCGCGCCCGGGCCGCCGTCGACGAGCTCGCGCGCATCCCCCTCGGCGGCACCGCGGTCGGGACCGGGATCAACTCCCACCCGCAGTTCGCGCGCCTGGCCGCGGCGCGGCTCGCAAAGGCGACGCGCGTGCCGGTGCGCGAGGCCGCGAACCACTTCCACGCGCAGGCGACGCTCGACGCGCTCGTCGCCGCCCACGGCGCGCTGCGCACCATCGCCACGAGCCTTTGGAAGATCGGCTCCGACGTCCGGCTCATGGGGACAGGGCCGATCGCCGGTCTCGGCGAGCTGAAGCTTCCGGAGACTCAGCCCGGCTCGAGCATCATGCCGGGCAAGGTCAACCCCGTGATCGTCGAGTCGCTGCTCATGGTGTGCGCGCGCGTCTACGGCAACGACGCGACCGTCGTCGTGTCGGGCCAGGCCGGGAGCCTGTTCGAGCTCAACGTGATGATGCCCGTCGCCGGCGTCGCCACCCTCGAGTCGATCACGCTGCTCGCCGCGGCCGCGCGCAACTTCTCCGAGCGGTGCGTCGAAGGTCTGCAGGCGACCGACCGCGGTCCCGAGCTCGTCGAGCGCAGCCCCATGCTCGCGACCGCGCTCAACCCGGTCATCGGTTACGACGAGGCGGCCAAGCTTGCCAAGGAGTCGATGCGGACCGGGAAGTCGATCCGGCAACTGGCGCGCGCCCAGGGTGTCGGCGAGAAGGAGCTCAACAAGGTCCTCGACCTCGGCAAGATGACCAAACCCGGCCTCGAGGGTCCCGGCGGCGGCGGAGGCTGACCAGAGGAGTGAGGCGGATGGAGCACCCGCTCCAGCGTTTTCGCCTCGCCGCGATCCTCCTCGCGATCATCGTCGTGGTCGGCGTGAGCGGCTACATGCTGATCGACGGCTGGAGCTTTCTCGACTCCTTCTACATGGTGATCATCACCATCAGCACCGTCGGCTACACCGAGGTCCATCCTCAGGGCCACGCGGGCAGGCTGTTCACGTCCGGTCTGATCGTCATCGGTGTCGGCACGATGCTCTACGGATTCGGCGTGTTCGCCCAGACGCTGACGGACAATGCTTTCGGCGAGTACCGGAGGGCACGAAGATTGCAGCGAGACCTCGACGCCCTGAGCGACCACTTCATCATCTGCGGCTACGGCCGCATCGGCACGCAGATCGTGGCCGAGTTCGAGGCCCACAGGGTCCCCTACGTCGTCATCGACCAGACCGAGGAGGCGCTCGACCGCGTTCGCGCCGAGAACCGCCTCCACATCGAGGGCGACGCGTCGAAGGAAGAGATCCTGAAGCTGGCCGGCATCGAGCGCGCGCGGGGGCTGATCTCCGCCGTCGACTCGGACGAGCGTGCCGTCTACATCGTGCTCGCGGCGCGCTCGTTGAATCCGAACCTCTACATCGTCGCGCGCGCGGGACGCCCTGACTCGATCCGCCGCCTCGAGCTCGCCGGCGCCACCCGCACGATCTCACCGTACGTGATGGCGGGGCACCGCATGGCGGAGCTGGCCGTAAGGCCGGCGATGGTCGACGTCCTCGACACGCTGCACCACGGCGAGGCGGGCATCGGCGTCGAGGAGCTCGTCGTCACGCCGGACTGCAAGGCCGTGGGCAAGACGCTCGCCGATTCGGGCCTTCTCGCCGGCGACGCGGCTCGCGTGCTGGCGGTGCGCCGGCCCGACGGCACGGTGAACGTGAACCCCGGGGCGTCGACGACGCTCGACGACGGCGACCTAGTCATCGCCCTCGGCACGGAGGAGCAGCTCTTCGCCTCGGCGTCGCGGCTCAGGTAGAAAGAGAAAAGGGCGCGGCGTCCAGGCCGTGCCCTTTCCCTCTCCTACCGAGGCCCTACGCCTTCGTCACGACTTCCTTCGTCTCGGGGGCTCCGTTCGTGCTCGAGCCGCCGATCTGGATCTTGACCGGCTTCGGCTTGGCGCTCTTCGGGATCGTGATCGTCAGCTCCCCGTTGTCGAAGTGGGCGGCGATCTTCGCCGACTCGACCTGCTTCGGGACCTCGAGCCTGCGCACGAACGATCCGTACGGCCGTTCCTGGCGCAGCCACCGGCCCGGCGCCTTGTGCTCGCCCGCCTTGGCCTTGATGGTGAGGATCCCATCCTCGAACACGACCTCGACCTGGTCGTGCTGGAAGCCCGGGACGGAGGCCACGAGCGTGTACGCGTCGTCGCTCTCGAAGATGTCCACGGGCAGGTAATACGTCGGCGGCGCCTCGGACCGGTTGCCGTCCGGAGCCGTTTCGCCGAAGAACTGCTCGATCAGACGGTCCATGGCCCGTGCTGCGCTCCGAACGTCGCCGCTTGGGCTCCACCACGTGATGCTCAACTTGCCACGCACCTCCTGATTGGATTTCTGCCTTCCGGCAAGATTGGATTTCCACCCTTCGGCGGCCTCTAAACCTCCCCTTAAGCTGGTGCCGTGAACCGCCTGGAGCGCCATCCGGAGCAGGTCGCGCTGGCGTCGGTCGCGATCGGCGTCGTCCTGGTCGTGGCCAAGCTCGTGGTCGGGCTCCTGACCGGCAGCCTGGGCATCCTGAGCGAGGCGGTCCACTCGCTGTTCGACCTCGCCGCAAGCACGTTCACGCTTCTCGCCGTCCGCACCGCGCGCAAACCTGCCGACAAGGAGCACCCGTACGGGCACGGCCGGACCGAGAACCTCGCCGCCTTCGCCGAGGGGATCCTCCTGCTCCTGATCGCCGCCCTGATCGCCTTCGAGGCCGTGCGGCGCCTCGTCGGCGGCGCTCCTCCGGTCAACCCTGCCGGCTACGCCTTCGCGCTGCTTGTCGGCACGCTCATCGTCGAGTCGGGCCGGGCCGTGGTCCTTCGCCGGGTGGGTCGCCGCGCGGAGAGCGAGGCCATGCTGGCCGATGCGACCGACCGCGTGGCCGACGTGCTCGCCAACCTCGGCGTGCTCGCCGGGCTCGTCGGCATCCGCGAAGGCGTGACGTGGGCGGACGCGGCTGCCGCCCTGCTCGTCGCCGGGATCATCGTCCGCGCGGCCGGCACGCTCGCCTGGCGATCCGGGGACATCTTGATCGACCGCGCGCCGGCGGGTGCCGAAAAGGCTTTGCGCGACGCCATCCAGTCGGTCGACGGCGTGCGCGAGGTGCGCTCGGTCAGGGTCCGGCGCTCCGGCCCGAACCTGATCGGCGACGCCAGCATCGCCACCAATCGCATGCTCTCGGTCGAGGCCGCTAGCGCGCTGGTCAAGGACGTCAAGTCGAAGGCACGCGCGGCCCTCCCGCGACTCGACCTCGCGGTGGGGGTCGAGGGCCAGGAGCAGCGTGGCGACCTGGTCGAGCGCATCCACGCGGCGGCGGCGCGCAACGGTGGCGTGCGCGATCTTCACAACGTCACCGTCGAGCGCGAGGCCGACGGCTCGCTGCACCTGACGATGCACGCGAAGCTCCCGGGTGACGAGACGCTCGCCCGAGCGTCGAAGACGAGCCGCTCGCTCGAGCAGTCCATCCGCAGCGAGCTGCCCGAGGTGACGCGCATCGACATCCACCTCGAACCGATGGACCCCGCCGTGGTGCCGGGCGAGGACGTGACGGCCCGGAACAGCCAGCTCGCGGCGCGCATGCGCAAGCTCGTGGAGGCTCATCCGGAGGTCAAGCGGTGCATCGACGTCGAGCTGAGCGATCGCCACGGCCGCATCCACGCCCACGTGGTCGCCGAGGCCGCTGGCGAGATCAGCCTCGAGCACGCGCACCGCATCGAGAGCGAGCTCGAGGAGATCATCCGGCGCGAGATCCGCGAGGTGCACGAGGTGGTCACGCGCGTGACGGCATGACCGCGACCATGCGCTCGGGGCGCGTGGACGATGTGCCCCAGCTCATCGACCTGTGGCGCCGCGAGGTGGCGGGCGGCCGCCCAGAAGTCGTTCCGGACGAAAAGCGGTTTCGCCACACGCTGGGGGAAGTCTGCCGGGGAGAGCAGTCCCCAGGCGGTGGAGACGCCGGGCGGTTGAAGGGTTCCGTGCTCGTCGCGAGCCGGCCTTCGCCCGCCGGGGTCCTCGCCAACGTCTACGCCGCCGGCGACGGCGGCGTGTACGCCGAGATGGCGCAATGGGGCGTGCTGTTCTCACGCGCGACGGGCGCGAGCATCGTCCAGCTCTTCGCCGGCACGGGACACGGCGCGGACCTCGCGTCCGCCGGCCTCCGAAGCGTCCGCCCGTGGTGGCGGATGGACCGCAGGCTCGACGAAGGCCTGCCCGCGGCTGCCGCGGTGGATGGATACCGCGTGGTCGACGCCACCCTGCCCACGGCCGGAGCGTGGGCCGATCTCTTCAACCGGTCCTTCGCCGATCACTGGCGCTTCGCACCGCGCGGGGAGGCGGAGATCGTCGGCGACAGGAGCCCGGAGCTGTGCCTCATGGCCGTCACGGCCGGCGAACGCGAGCCCGTCGCGCTCGCTCTCGCGGAGGTCGAGCGCTTCGCCGGCGACCCTCGGCCGCAGCCGATCGGCGTGATCAGCTCGGTCGGCACCGTGCCCGAGCACCGGCGCAAGGGCCTGGCCCGTCTCCTCGTCAGTCAGCTGCTGGCGCGCTGCCGCGCCGCGGGCGCGGCGTCCGCGTCGCTCTACGTCGACGGCCAGAACTCGACCCGGGCAGCAGACCTCTATCGAAACCTGGGTTTTGACGTCACATACACGGCCGAGGTCTGGGAAGCTACCTTCCCGTGAAATTCGGACCCGCGCTGGTGGCCGCCGCGGTCGCGCTGGCGGCGTGCCAGGCGGGCTCCGCCCAGCACGCGCACGCCGTCACCCCGACCCCTGTGCCCAAGCCCCCTCCCACCCTTGCCCAGGCGATCGCCCGCGCGGCTGACCTGGGCCCCGCCGGGGCCACGACGACGGTCAGCCTCGACTTCGGCCTGAAAACGGCGACTCCCGACGCGGCGCGCGTGCGCGAGGCGGTCGCCGCGCTCGACGGCGCCGGCCTGCACGCCGCCTGGCAGCCACCTTCGAGCCTCATCGCCGCCGACGGCCCGGCGCCGGTAGCGGCCGCCTTGCTCCGCATCCGCATCGAGAGCTACCGCTCGCCCGACGGCCGCACCTTCTACGCCGCCCTCGACCCGCCACAGCTTCCCGGCGCCGTCGCGGCCGTCGCCGCGGACGTCAGCGGGCTTGACAGCTACCGCGGGCCGCACGGATACGCGGTGGCGCCCGGCGGCCTGAAGACGGCCGATGTGCTGAGCTTCTACAACCTGAAGCCGCTGCGCGACGCCGGCCTTGACGGCAAAGGTCAGACCATCCTCTTCCCCGAGGTGGACGACGTCAACGTCGCCGACCTCGAGGCCTTCGCATCCGAGTTGGGACTGCCACCGTTCGCCCCGATCCTCACCCTGCGGCGCGATGCGAACTGGGGCACGCCGATGAAGCCGCAGGGAGAGACGGTGCTCGATCTCGAGATCGCGCACGAGGTCACCCCCGCGGCGAAGCTGGTCGCCTACCTGTCCGCGGACGACTTCGGGCACGGCGACCGCGCGTTCGACGCCCTTGTGACCGAGCACCTCGGCTCGGTCATCTCCGAAAGCCTGGGCTCGTGCGAGCCCGACACGCCGGCGGGTGTGCGCAACACGTACGCAGCGATCGAGGACCGCGCGATCGCGCAGGGCATGACGCACTTCGTGGCCAGCGGTGACTCGGGCGCGTTCACCTGCGGCCAGACCCAGGATCCGGCGGCGAGCTTTCCCTCCACCCTTCCCACCGTGACCGCGGTCGGCGGCACCACGGTGTTCGAGTCGAAGGAAGGGCTGTACTTCAAGGAGTACGCCTGGGGCAGCCCGATCGACCAGAGTGGAAGCGGCGGTGGGGCGAGCGTCTTCTATGCCCAGCCGCAGTGGCAGAAGGCCGAGGCGCAGTTCGCCGGGCACGGTCAGCGGCAGGTGCCCGACGTCGCCGCGGATGCCGATCCGCTCACGGGTTTTCACAT
This sequence comes from uncultured bacterium, assembly GCA_966423695.1. Taxonomy (GTDB): domain Bacteria; phylum Chloroflexota; class Dormibacteria; order Dormibacterales; family Dormibacteraceae; genus 40CM-4-65-16. The sequence continues at coordinate 10,667 of CBJLKR010000058.1, forward strand.
CTACTTCGGCGGCAAGGACGGCCAGATCGGCGGCACGTCGGCCGCCACCCCGATGTGGGCGGCGACCATGGCCGTGATCAACCAGGACCTCAAGAAGAAGGGCATGCGCGAGGCCGGCTTCGCCAACCCTGCCCTCTACTGGATGGGAGAGAACTCGTCCCGGCTGAGCCCCAGGCCTTTCCACGACGTCGCCGCCGGCAACAACCTCGGCTTCGATGCGACGCCCGGCTGGGACTTCGCCACCGGTTGGGGCAGCATGGACGCGTCGGCGCTCGACGCGGCGTGGGTCCGCTACCTGAAGAGCGGCGGCGGATGAACGAGGAGAGCGGTGCGCAGGAAGGTCCTCCGGTGGTCACGTGCGCGCACTGCGGCTCGATGGTGCCCGCCGGCGAGTTCTGCGGCCGCTGCGGCGCCCACCTCACCGGAACCGCACGGCGAACCCACGCGTACGCCGCCGTTCCCTCGGAGCGGCTCGCACACCTTTCGCTCGTGACCACGCTCTTTCCCCACCTGCCCCACCGCCACGGGGCGCAGTTCCGGATCGCGCTCGTCGCGGGCGGCGCGCTTGTCGTCATGCTCGCCGGGCTGCACCTGTTCGCTCCGGCCACCGTGGCGGCGGTGCTCGTCCTGCCGGTGCTGTACCTCATGTATCTCTACGAGGTCGAGATCTACGAGGACGAGCCGTTGCTTGTGATCGGCGCGACGATCGTCGTCGGGGCCCTGCTCGGCTTCTTGTTCACAAACCTGGCGGGTAACGCCCTCGCGCAGCTCGTCCTGACCGGCGATGCCACCACCGCGCTGGTGCTCGCCGGAATCGCGATCCCGATCGTCGGGCAGGCGCTGATGCTCGCCGGCCCGCTGTTCCTGTACCTCGCGCGGGGCACGTTCCGAGAGCCTCTGGACGGGTTGGCGTTCGGCGCCGCGTCGGCGCTGGGCTTCACACTCGCGGCCTCGCTGACACAGTTCTGGCCCTTGCTCGAGGGACCGCTGCTCGCGCCAGGGTCGCCGCTCGACTGGGCGGTGCGGCTGACGCGCGCCGGACTGTTGGTATCGATCGTCAACGCCTGCACCACGGCCGTCGTCACGGCGTCGGTGTGGCTGCACCGCTACGACCGGCGCCGCGACGGCAAGCCGGTGCACTCGAGCCTGC
>CBJLKR010000059.1:0-11533 GCA_966423695.1 uncultured bacterium
CTCGAGGGCGATGATGAAGTTCACCGTGTGACCCTCGTCGCGCAGCATCGAGTCAAGCGCGTCCGCCTGCTTGTTCGTGCGGGGGAAGCCGTCGAACAGCGCCCCCACGCCCTCCTCGACTTCGGGCAGGCGCTTGCGCACGACGTCGACGATCAGGTCGTCCGGGACGAGGTCGCCGGCGGCCATGATCCGCCCCACCTCCCGGCCGAGCGGGGTGCCGCTTTTCACCTCCGTCCGCAGCACGTCGCCGGTGGATAGGTGGTGCAGGTGCAGCTCGCTCTCGAGGCGCGCCGCCTGCGTCCCCTTCCCGCTCCCCGGCGGCCCGAAGATCAAGCCAATCACTTGTCTGCCAGCTGGATTCTGCGCCTCCGGCGCCACCAGCGACGCGCGTGCTCGTGCAGCAGCGAATCGATCGCGGGGTCTGGGCCCGACGCGTCCCCCTCCTTGCTCAGCTCGAGCCAGCGACGCGTGATCTCGACGTAGAGATCCGCCTCGGTCCAGCCATGCAGCCGGTCCAGCACGTGGTGGGCGCGGATCGCCTTCGCGACGGGCTGGTACACGTGGTCGTACCAGCTCGCTGCCGCCTCCTCGAGCGGCACCTTCCTGCCGTCCTCGCGCGACAGGAAGTACGCGTGGCCGAGGAGGGGGTCGAGGATGACGTCGGGGCGGCCGAGGCCGCTGCACTCGAGCCTGGCCTCCGGGCGGGTGCGGTGAAGCTGCGTCGTGGCGAGGAACGCGGCGTACTCGGCCGCGCGCAGCAGCGACTCGGGGTCCGCGCCCGGCCTGAGCGGGGCGCGCGTGCGCACGTTGACCACGCGCGCGTTGATCGTCGGCCGGCCCAGGCTCCGCGCCACCGACACGCGGTGGTGGCCGTCGATCACGTAGTAGAGATCGTCGACCTTGTAGACGTCGATCGGCGGCAGCTCGTCGCCCTCGACCATGGCCTGGTAGATCCGCGTCCAGCGCTCACGCATGCGCCTGTTGAGGGGCAGAAATCCCGGGTCGAAGTCACCGCTCTTGAAGTCCGGCGCGATGGAGCCGGCGATCCTGTCGAGCGGGATCTCCTGCACGCCACCCGCCGCCCGTGCCTCGACGCCTGCCGCCCTCAGCATGGGCTCCATCGAGCGCAACCGCTCCGCCCGGCCGGTGAGCACGGTACGCAGGCTGCGCCGGAACGCCCGCGCCCGCGCGGAATCGAAGTCCTGGATCGCGCGGATCCGCTCTATCCCGGAGGCCACCGGCTCAGGCGATGGACGCGGTCAGAGCAGCGCCTGCTCGCTCTCCCCGTCGAAGAAGTGCATGCCCCTCGTATCGAGCCCGAGCTTCACCCGGTCGCCAGGCGAGACGTTCATGCGCGGATCAACGCGGGCCGTCACCTGGTCGCCACCCACCGTCCCGTACAGGAACTGGTCGGAGCCGAGGCGCTCGACGACGTCGACCTTCATGTCCAGCGTCGGGTTGCCGTCTGCCACCCTGTCGGTGACCGCCTCCGGCCGGAAGCCGATCGTGCCCTTTCCCGCCGGCAGCGGCTTCGGCAGCTTGACCTCGAACCCGGACGCCTTGGCCGAACCGTTGGTGATGCTTGCCGGGACGAAGTTCATCGTCGGCGTGCCGATGAAGCCGGCGACGAAGAGGTTGGCCGGGTGGTCGTAGATCTCGCCCGGGGTGCCGACCTGCTGCAGGATGCCGCCGTTCATGATCGCGATGCGGTCGCCCATCGTCATGGCCTCGACCTGGTCGTGGGTGACGTAGATGAACGTCGTCTGGAGGTCGCGGTGCAGCTTCTGCAGCTCGACGCGGGTCTGGCCGCGGAGCTTGGCGTCGAGGTTGGAGAGCGGCTCGTCCAGGAGGAACACCTTCGGGCTGCGCACGATGGCGCGGCCGAGGGCGACGCGCTGGCGCTGGCCGCCGGAGAGGGCGCGCGGCTTGCGCTGCAGGAAGTTGTCGAGGCCGAGGATGCGCGACGCGTTGCGCACGCGGGTGTCGATCTCCTGCTTCTTCATGCGCTTCATCTGCAGCGGGAAGGCCATGTTGTCGTAGACCGACATGTGCGGATAGAGCGCGTAGGACTGGAAGACCATGGCGATGTCGCGGTCCTTGGCCGCGATGTTGTTCACGACGCGATCGCCGATCAGGATCCGGCCCTCGGTGATCGCCTCGAGGCCCGCGAGCATCCGGAGGGCCGTCGACTTTCCACACCCGGAGGGCCCGACGAGGACCATGAACTCCTTGTCCTTGATCTCGATGTTGAAGTCCTTGACGACTGTGATGTCGGCGGTGTAGCGCTTGACGACATGGTCGTAAGTGACTGATGCCATTTCTCTATCCCTTCACCAAGCCCCGATCCGCTCGAGGTCCCCGACTGCACATTCTATTTACCTCCTCCCGTTTGGCAAATCGAGCTCAGTTGCCTGCGATGTGGAAGCCCGGACGACCAGGCTCGTCGCGAGCGGCTTCGGCGAGTCGACCGCCTTGCCGTTCATGCGCTGGATGAGCATCCGCGCCGCCAGCCGTCCCTTGTCCACGATCGGCTGGCGCACGGTCGTCAGCGGCGGGTTGGTCCACGCCGAGAGCGGTACATCGTCGAACCCCACGACCGAGAGGTCGATGGGCACGCGCACGCCCGCGGCGAGCGCGCCGTTCAGCACGCCGATGGCCGCCATATCGCTCATCGCCAACACGCCGGTCGGGCGGTGCGGGCCGCCGGGCAGCGACTCGAACGCGTTGATGCCGGCGGCGACCGAGATGCCGGCGGTCACGACGACCGGCGGGGGCGCGCCCGCGGCCTCGATTGCCGCCCGGTAGCCCGCCAGGCGGCGAGTCGCGGTGGGCGTCTGCTCGACCTCGGCGCGGGCCGGCGGCAGCACCAGGACCGCAAGCCGGCGGTGGCCCAGCGCCAGCAGGTGGTTCGCCGCGGCTTGCGCGCCTCCGCGATCGTCGACGTTGACGACGGGGTGCTCACCGGAGTCGTCGGAGTCGACGAGCACGGTCGGGATTCCGAGCCCGTCGATCACCTCGAGCGCCCGGTCGCCCGGGCTGAGGCCGAGGCTCACGAAACCATCGACCGAGGCATGCCGGATCGCGCTCTCGAGCGAACCGTCCAGCGGCGGCACCAGCAGGAGGGTGAGGTCGTGCTTCTCGCACAGCTCGCCCATGCCCTGGATGAGCTCGCTGACGAACGGGTTGGCGAACACCGTCGAGAGCCGCTGCGGGATGAGGACGCCGATCGTGCCGCTCCGCCGGGTCGACAGCGCGCGCGCGGCCGGGTGGGGCGCGTAGCCCAGCTCGTGGGCGACGCCGAGAACCCGCTCCAGCGTCGCGTGGGCGAGGCGGTCGGGGTTGTTGAACGCGAACGAGACCGCGGTCTTGGACACGCCCGCCGCCGTCGCGACGTCAGCGATGGTGACCCGGGACACCCGAGAAGGCTCCAGGCGGCACTGCCGATCCCCCAAGCGATAAACCGCTTTAGTAAAGCGGTTTAGGCGATCGTATGGCCGCCCCGAGCTCCTGTCAAGGGTGGAGTCACCGCCTCTTGGGTGTCTCCGTGAGCGGCCGGAGCGACCGCGGGTCGACCTTGGGCTCGCGCGTCGCCGTCAGGAGGCCGTTCTGCTCCTGCTGGACGTCGGTGAGCTGCGTGTAGCAGAAGCCCTCGACCGGCCCAGGCTGCATGAAGGCCTCGACGAGCTCTCTGTACGAGCGGATGAACGCGTCCTGGTCCGGCACCTCGAGCCAGCCCCAACCGCCCGACCCCGCGACGCGAAGGCCGCCGAACTCGCTGACCACGACCGGCTCGCCTCGATAGCGGTACCCGGGGTCGTAGACCGGATGCCCGGCGGCAGTGCCGTTGAGCGCCGGCGCCAACGCGCGATAGCGCCGGGCGAGCTCGGCCGGGGAATGGTAGTCGTGCACCGTGCAGATGTCGCTGACCGAGTGCTCCCATCCGTCGTTCGAGATCACCGGTCGGGTCCCGTCGAGCAGCCGCGTCATCTCGTACATGCTGTGCGTGAACCGCGCCCGCACCGCGGCGGACACGTGGTCGAGGCCAAAGCTCTCGTTCGCGACGACCCAGCTCACGATGCTGGGATGGTCGCGGTCGCGGCGCACGAGCTCCCACCACTCCCAGGCCGCGCGGCGCTCGGCGTGAGCCGTGAATTCGTGGAATCCCGGCATCTCCGCCCACACGAGAAAGCCGAGCACGTCGGCCCAGTACAACCACCGCGGGTCTTCGGCCTTCTGGTGCTTGCGCGCGCCGTTGAAGCCCATCGACTTCGCGAGCTCGATGTCCTGGCGGAGGGCGTGGCCGTCCGGTGGCGTCAAGAGGCCGTCCGGCCAGTAGCCCTGGTCGAGCACCAGGCGCTCGACGAACGGCTCTCCGTTGAGCCACAGCTTCCCGTCCCGCGCCGTGATCGAGCGGAGTCCGAAGTGGCTGTGCACGCGATCGCGGCCCGCCGTCGCCTCGACCTCGTACAGCCAAGGCGCGCTCGGCGACCACGGCTCGGTGCGGTCGAGGTGGATCGTGCCGGACGTGCCGCCCGCAGCCCGGCCCACGACGTCACCGTCCAGGCGCACGACGATTTCGTCGACGATGCCGTCGACCCGGAACTGGACCGCGCCGTGTCCGAGGTCGGGGATGAGGCGCAGCTGGGCGATGTGCCTCGACGGCACGGGCTCGAGCCAGACGCTCTGCCAGATGCCGGTGGTCGCGGTGTAGAAGATCCCCTCCGGCTCCTCCTTCCAGTGCTGCTTGCCGCGCGGGATGGTCTTGTCGGTCAGCGAATCCTCGGCACGCACGACGACCACGTTGTCGCGCGAGCGAAGCGCCTCGGTGATGTCGGCGCCGAACGGCGAGTGCCCGCCCTCGTGGCGCGCCACCTCGACGTCGTTCACCCAGACCCTCGCCCAGTAGTCGACGGCGCCGAAATGGAGGATCACGCGCTCGCCCGCCGGCGGGTCGAAGCGACGCCGGTACCAGAGCACATCGCCGGCGCGCTCGCCGATCCCGGAAAGCTTCGACTCGGGGCAGAACGGGACGTTGATGCGCCGGTCGAAGGTTGGATTCGGCCCCGCGCCGAACTCCCATTCGCCGTCGAGGCTCGACCACGCAGCGCGCCGGAGGTGGGGTCTGGGGTAGTCGGGTGCTGGGCGCACGGGCAACCTCCAGGCGAACGTTCGCTTGCCCGCGCATAATACCCGTCGCCGTGACATTGCGGAGAGCCGTCAGGCACGCGTCCGTGAAGGACGTCGCGGCGCGCTCAGGCGTCAGCTTCCAGACCACGAGCAAGGTGCTGAACGGCGGCGGGTCGGTCTCCGACGTGACGCGCGAGCGCATCCTGCGTGCCGCGAGCGACCTGGGTTACGTGCCCAACCTCCAGGCGCGCAGCCTTGTGATGCAGCGCACGCGCACGGTCGGCCTGGTCGCGGGCGACTTCAGCGACCCAGGCCTCAGCCGGTGCCTCGCCGGCGCCGAGCACGAGGCACGGCGGCAGGGCTTCAGCCTGATGATCACCAGCGTCGAGCCGGAGGGGTCGGGAACCGAGTACGCGCTGCCCTCGATGATGGAGAGACGCGTCGACGGCATCCTCCTGGCCGCGCCGTCGATGGAAGAGGACCACGCGCTCGGCCATGTGCTCGATCGCACTCTCCCGGTCGTGAGCCTGCATCACATCGCCGGCGCCGCGGTGACCACGGTGGGGCCAGACGACGAGCTGGCCGGCCGGCTCGCGACGCGTCACCTGCTCGACCTGGGCCATCGCGCGATCGGCGTCGTGACCGGCGTTCGCGGGCGGCGGCTCACCCAGGCCCGGCTCCGCGGGTACCGGCGTGCGCTCGACGAGGCCGGGATCGGGTTCGCGGCCGACCTCGTGGCCGAGGGCGGCGACGGCGTCGCCGCCGGAATGGACGCGCTGCCGCGGCTCGTCGAGCGGCGCCCCGACCTCACCGCCGTCGTCTGTCACCACGACCTCATCGCGGTCGGAGTCCTCAACGCCCTCGCCGGGCTCGGCCGCCGCGTGCCGGACGATTGCTCGGTCGTCGGTTGCGACGACCTCAACAGCGCCGCATACACGCACCCGCCGCTGACCTCGGTGCACGTGCCCTTCTACGAGATCGGCGCGGAGGCGATGCGCCTGCTCGTGAAGCTGATCGCGGGCGGCGGGCCGGCCGCGGCGAACGTCGCCCTGCCGGTGCACCTCGTCAGGCGCGACTCAACGGCACGACCTGCGCCGAGCTAAGAGCGGGACCGCGAACGCAGCCCGAAGCGGGCTTAAGGCAAACCCTGGAAGAACGTCGAGATCAGCGTGTTCGCGTCTGGCTCGCCCGGGATGGGGTCCAGGTCGGAACCGAACCACGTGTGGCGGCCGCGATCGACCTTCGCCAGCTGCACGACAGCCCCACCCTGGCATTGGGCCCACCGCGACGTCTCCGTGATCCCACTCACGGTCACGGTGGCTATTGGTGTGCAGCCGTCGAGGTCTCGCCACTTCTGAATCACCGCGTCCACCGGGCTGGCGTGGTGCGGACCCGACCCGTCCCATGGGTGCTGGTTGTCGAGGGTGCCGTGTATCTCGAGGATCGAGACGGGCCGAGACGGCGCGCAGGCATCCTCCAGCCTCATGGTGCCCGCCACTGAGGCGATAGCGGTGATGTGATCGGCGAAGTCGCAGGCAAGACGGTACTCGACCCAGCTCCCCGCGGACGCCCCGACGAGGTACACCCGTCTCGGATCGACCGGGTAGGTGGATTCCAGCTGCACGATCGTGCGCTCGATGAAGTCGTCATCCGCTTGTTTCGGCCCTCCGTCGGCGTATGACCACATCCCGTCGCAGCCGTTCGGGGACGCGGAGATGTAACCGGCCTTCGCCGCCACAGCGTCGAAATGAATGACGTTCTCGAATCCCTGGGCGTCGATCGGGGCGCCGTGGAGGACGACCACGAGGGGCACTGGAGTGGTGAGCTTGAGATTCGGCGGAACAAAGAGGCGGTAATCACGCCGCTTGCCGTCCACCGTCATCTCGACGTAGGTGACGCCCGGGGCTGGGCTGGCGCTCGCCGAGTCCGTCTCTGTCGCGCCGCGACAATCCTGTATCGGGCTGGGTGCCGGCGTGCGCGCAGCAACCGGCGCGCCACCTGCCCCACCTCCGCAGGCCACGCAGACGATGGTCGCCAACACTGCCGTCGCGAGGCGACCGATCAGCCTAAAAACCGGGGCTTGTTGCGCAGCGCCAGGCGCCATGGATCCGCCACAATCTGCGCCGCCCCGGGCCGCATGTCAACTCGTCCCGGGGGCGATCCGAAGACATTGACCGACCCCACATCGGAGCCACGGCTGCGAATGTCGATGTAACCCGGATGAAATCGCCAGGCGCTCCCGCAAAATCTCCGCCGTGGCTCCGCTCCGTCTCCTCCAGGTCGGTCTCGGCGCGCACGGCCGCGGCTGGGCCAGGCACGTGCTTCCCGCCATCCCGGAGGTGGAGGTCGTGGCCTACGTCGACTCGAGCCCTTACGCCCTGGACGTGGTGCGGGAGGAGCTCCGGCCGCGCCCGGAAATGGTGTTCGAGTCGATGCGCGAAGCGATCAACGCCACCCATCCGGAAGCGGTCCTGAACACGACGGCCCTGCCCGGGCACGTGGGCACCACCCGCACGGCGCTCGAGGCCGGCCTGCACGTCCTGGTGGAGAAACCCTTCGCGCCCACGATCGGCGAGGCGCAGGAGCTGGTCGACGTCGCGGCGCGAGCGGGGATCGTGCTGGCGGTCAGCCAGAACTACCGCTTCTTCCCCGCGCCGCGGGCGATCGCGCAGATCGTGCGCGACGGCTCGCTCGGGCGGCTGCACGAGGTCTCGATCGACTTCCGCCGCTACTCACCGGCCGGACCGAACGGTCGCGGCCGGCATCACCTCGAGGACCAGCCGCTGCTCCAGGACATGTCGATCCACCACTTCGACCTTCTGCGGCTCATCACCGGCGCCGAGCCCGAGCGCATCTACTGCGAGGCGTGGAACCCGCAGTGGACGCCGTTCAGCGGCCCCTCGGCGGCGGTGGCGTCGATCACGTTCCCCGGCGTGGTGGTCAGCTACCGCGGCAGCTGGATCACCGCGGCGCCGGTCACGCCCTGGGGCGGCCGGTGGAGCCTCGAGTTCGAGCACGGCGAGGTCTTCTGGACGAACAGCGACGACGATATGTCGCACGACAAGGTCGTCGTCCGGCCGCGCGGTGCGCGCCCTCGCTCGGCGGCGCTGCGGCCGATGCGTCGGACCGGGCCGTCGGCCACGATCATGGAGTTCGCAGACTCGATCCGCACGGGCCGCGAGCCGGAGACGTCGGGCCGCAACAACCTCGGCACGATCGCCTTCGTCGCCGCCGCGATCGAGTCCGCGACCGTGCACGAGCCCGTATCCATCTACCGGACCGGCGAAGCGCTCCCCGTCTAGATGCGGTCCGTCCGTCCACTCCGGGTCACCGTCTGGAACGAGCACGTCCACGAGCTGCGCGAGCCGTCGGTCAAGAAGGTCTACCCCGAGGGAATGCACGCGCCGATCGTCGCGGGCATCGAGCGCGAGCTCGGCGAGGCCGCCACCGTGCGCGTCGCAACCCTGGACGAGCCCGAGCACGGCCTGACCGAGGCGGCGCTCGCCGAGACGGACGTGCTCACCTGGTGGGGCCACGCGGCGCACGACAAGGTGCGCGACGACGTCGTCGAGCGCGTGCACCGCCGCGTGCTCGACGGCATGGGCATCGTCGTCCTCCACTCCGGCCACTACTCCAAGATCTTCAAGCGGCTCATGGGCACCAGCTGCTCGCTCATCTGGCGCTCCGACCCCGGCGGCGAGCGCGAGCTCATCTGGACCGTCAAGCCCGGCCATCCCATCGCCGCCGGCGTGCCGCAGCCGATCGTCATCCCGCACCAGGAGATGTACGGCGAATACTTCGACATCCCCGAGCCCGACGAGCTGGTGTTCATCAGCTCGTTCGAGGGCGGCGAGGTCTTCCGCGGCGGCTGCTGCTACACGCGCGGCGCGGGGCGCGTCTTCTACTTCAGCCCCGGGGACCAGGAGTATCCCGTCTACCACCAGCCCGAGGTGCAGCGCGTGATCGCCAACGCCGTCGCGTGGTGCGGCGGCGTCACTCGCGCGAACGACCTGCCTTCAGCACGGCAGGGGAACGCCCAACGAAACTGGTGGCGGTGAAGTCGTTTTCGGACATCGGCGCCGCCGTCGTCGGCGTCGGGTTCATCGGGGCCGTCCACGTCGAGGCTCTGCGCCGCCTGGGGGTCAATGTGCAAGGGGTGGTCGGCTCGAGCCGCGAGCGGGCCGCGAACGCGAATCTCGCTCCGGCCTATGAGAGCTTCGAGGCCATGCTCGACGATCCACGCGTCGACGTCGTGCACATCACGACGCCGAACCACCTCCACCACGCGCAGGCCGCGGCGGCCCTGCGCGCGGGCAAGCACGTGGTGTGCGAAAAGCCGCTGGCCATGACCTCGGCCGAGTCCGCCGACCTGCTGCGCATCGCCGCAGAGAGCGGCCTCGTGCACGCGACCAACTTCAACCTGCGGTTCTATCCGATCTGCCAGCACGTTCGCGGCCTGGTCCGCGAAGGAGCGATCGGCGAGGTCCGCCTCATCTCGGGCCGCTATCACCAGGACTGGCTGCTGCTCGAGTCGGACTGGAACTGGCGCGTCGACCCGAGCCGCGGGGGCGCGCTGCGAGCGGTCGCGGACATCGGCTCGCACTGGATGGACCTGACCGGCTTCCTGGCGGGAAAACGAATCGTCGAGCTGACCGCCGACCTGGCCACCTTCATCGAGCGCCGCAACGGGCACGACGTGACGACCGACGACGCGGCGACGATCCTGCTTCGTTACGAGAACGGCACGCGCGGCGCCGTGAGCATCTCGCAGGTGAGCGCGGGGCGGAAGAACTCGCTCGCGCTCGAGCTGGACGGCGCGAAGTCGGCCCTGGCCTGGGACTCGGAGCGGCCTGACGAGCTGTGGCTGGGACATCGCGGCCGCCCCAATGAGCTGCTGCTCCGCGACCCGGCGCTGCTCAACGAAGCCGGCGGCCGGTCGTCCTGGCTGCCCGCCGGACACGCCGAGGGTTTCGGTGAGACGTTCAAGGCGCTGTACGCCGCCGTGTATCGCGCGGTCGTCGAGGGCAGGCCGGGCTCGGACTATCCGACGTTCGCCGACGGCCATGAGTCCATGCTGGTTTGCGACGCCGTCGCCCGCAGTTCGCACGAGCGGCGATGGGTCGAGGTGAGGCGATGAAGCTCGGCTTTTTGACGGCCGCGTTCCCGGATCTCGGGCTCGAAGACGTCGCCCGCTGGGCGCACGAGAACGAGTTCGAGGCTCTGGAGATCGCGTGCTGGCCGTCGGCGGGCGGACAGGCCCGGCGCTACGCGGGCGTGTGCCACATCGACGTCGAGGACTTCGACCCCAGGGCCGTCCGCCGGCTCCTGGGCCGCTACAACCTCGAGATCTCCTCTCTCGCCTACTACCCGAACAACCTCGACCCCGACGCGGCCGCGCGCGAGGCCGCCAACGCACACCTGCGCCGGGTCATCGAGGCCGCGCAGCGCCTGGACGTCGAGGTCGTCGGCACCTTCGTCGGGCGGGACCAGCACAAGACGGTGACGAAGAACCTCGAGGAGTTCCAGCACGTGTGGCCGTCCCTCGTCCGCTTTGCGCGCGAGCGAGGCGTCAAGGTCGCGATCGAGAACTGCCCGATGATCTTTTCCGACGACGAGTGGCCGGGCGGCCGCCACCTCGCCTACTCGCCGGCGCTGTGGCGCCGGCTCTTCAAGATCGTGCCAGCCGAGAACTTCGGCCTCAACTTCGACCCATCGCACCTCGTCTGGCAGCTCATCGACCACACGCGCGCGGTCCGCGAGTTCGCCGCGCGCATCTTCCACGTCCAAGCCAAGGACATGGAGATCGATCGCGACGGCCTCTACGAGCACGGCGTGATGTCGCTCGGGGTCGGGTGGCAGGTGCCGCGGCTGCCCGGCCTCGGCGAGGTGCGCTGGGACCGCTTCCTCGCCTCGCTGTACGCCGCCGGCTACGACTCCTACGTCTCGATCGAGCACGAAGACCGGCGCTTCGAGGGCGACCTGGAGCTGGTGCAGCGCGGGTTCCTGCTCGCGCGCGACGTGCTCAGGCCGTGGATCGTCTAGAGGCAACCCCGAACGCCGCGACCATGACCGCGGCGACGCTGCCGAGCACGGCCGGCGCCCAGGCCACCCCGGCGCTCGCGATGACGACGCCGATCACGCCGGGCCCGGCCACGCCGCCGACCGCGGTCACGGCGTAGATCCAGGACATCGCCCGCACGTCGCCCGGGCGGATGTACCGGGCGTAGTGCTTGAACGCGTTGTACTTCAGGGGGCTGGTGTCGGACTGGCTGGTGAGGGTGAAGTTGCTGGTGGGGTATTTGCCGTCGTCGAACTGCCAGAAGACCCAGGCGTTGAGGTTGCCGTAGGTGAGCCCCTCGTGGACGTGCAGGGCGACGCTGAGGGCGCCGTCGGGCTGCTTGGTGGT
>CBJLKR010000060.1:0-11381 GCA_966423695.1 uncultured bacterium
CTCGAGCGCGGCCCACAAGCCGACGATGTCCGTGGCTGAGGCGGCCACCATGACGCCGAACGCGGCGAGCAGCGGCATCGCCAGGCCGAGGGGAAGCGAGTCCTCGGCCACCCAGTCCGTCGTGGCGACCACGACGGCGGCGATGACCAGCACCGCGCCCTTGGCGAAAAGCGCGAACCGGTCCTGCACGATCGCGCCGCCGAAGTACGTCGTCAGCGCGGCTCCCGCCCAAAGCTCGAGCGCCAGCGCCACGACGAGCACGCCCGCGACCACCGGCGGCCACAGGGCCCGCGAGACGAGACCCGGCCATCCGCGGCCGAGGACGATGACGGCCAGGGCGGTGCCGAGGACGAGCATCTCCGGGACGAGCGCGACGTACCTCACGGGCCCGGCTGCCCCGGCGTCGGGAGCACGTACGGCGACGCCATATCCGAGATGCCTGCCGACATCTGGCTGATGAGCCCCGGGTCGAACAGAGGGATATCGGTGCCCGGGATCTTCGGGCCGCCCGGGAAGATTCCGACCCACAGCAGGGCGCCGGCGAGCAGGCCGAGGTACCAGGTCTCGCCCAGCGACGCATCGGAGACGCCAGGCGAGTCGGGGACCGGTGCGCCGAAAAGGACGCGCGCGAAGATAACCGCCAGCGCGGCGGCGCTCAGGGCGAGACCGGCCGCAACCGCGAACGCGCCGATGGGTTGGGTCTTGAAGGCGCCGAAGAACGTCATCACCTCGGTCGTGTACGAGGAGAGGATCGGAACGCCCAGCAGACCGAGCGCCGCAAGGAGGAAGAGCCACGTCAGGTTGGGCATGCGCGGCGCCAGCCCGCCCAGGACGAGCATGCTGCGCGCCTGGGCGCGGTCCGACAGCGTGACGCACACGCCGGCGACGAGCGCCGCGGCGAGGCCGCCGGTGAAAAGGCTGAGCACCATGCCGGCGATGCCGAGAGGGGACACCGACGCGACGCCGAGCAACGTTATGCCACCGGGCACCATCGCGAGGTAGGCGCCGGCGTGGCGCAGGTCGGCCGTGCGCAGAGCCGCAAGCCCCGCGTAGCCGACCGTCAGCGCAGCGAGCGCAGCGAGCAGCGGCGACATGAGGTGCGCCGCCGCGGGCTCGGCGCCGAGGATCACGCGCAGCAGAAGAAATCCACCGAGGCGCGATGCCGCCGACGCCACGACGACCACGACGCCTGGCGGCGACTCGGCAAGCGTGTCGCGGACCCACCCGTGCAGCGGGAAGATGGGCAGCCGCGTCGCGGCCGCGACGAGCATCGCGAGGCTGACGCCGATCTGGACGCGCGGAGACAGCGTCGACTTGAGCAGCGCGTCCATATCGAAGGACTGACCCCCGAAGGCCGCGTAAAGCCCGAAGACTCCGACCGCGAGCGCCGCGGTGCCCAGACCCCAGTAGCCCACGAGCCGCCATGCGGCCGAGACGCGCCGCGGGCCGCCCCAGCCGACGACGAGCAGCGCGATCGGGACGACCGACGCGCCCCAAAACAGCAGGAGCACGAACATGTCTCGGGCGACGATGGCACCGTTCACCGTCGCCTCCGCCAGTAGAAGAAGGGCGAAGTACGGACGCACTCGCTCGCGGACGGTGAGCGACGCGAGCACCGACGCAAGGCCACCGAGCCCTGACAGCAGCAACATGACAATCCCCGGCCCGTCGACGCCAAGGTGGTACGTGACCCCGATCGCCGGCAGCCACGGGATCTTCTCCTCGTACTGCATCGTCGGCAGGAAGTTTTCGAACTGGTTGTAGCCGATGAAGAGGATGAACAGCGTGCCCAGGTTCGTGAAGAACGCCATCTGCTTGATCAGCGTGTCGTAGCGGCCGCGCGGGTTCGGCATCGTGGCCACCACCAGCGCGACGATGACCGGCACCCACACGAGCAAGCTCAGAAGAAAGGGCGAAGAGAAAATGCCCGCGCCTGGTGCGGGTGGCGGCGAGGGCGGCGGCGTCGCGGCCACGATCGTCAGCAGCGCGGTCATCGCGCCACCCCCGGCGCGAGCAGCGCCAGGATCACCGCCAGCACGATGGCGAGGAGGACGACCAGTGACGCCGCAGGCGCCCGTCCGGCCCCGAGGGCCAGCTGTCCCGTGCTGGTCGCGAAGCGCCCCACTGCGCCGTCGCCCGCGGGGATCCAGTCACCGACCCGGCGCGCGATATCCATCGCGGGCGCGACGAGAAATCGGTCCACCGCTCCGACGAGGGCGGCGCCGACCCGCGTGATGACGTCGCCTCCGAGTGCGGCTGCGGCCAGCGCGCCATCGCGGCCGCGCACGTGCGTCACGCCGGCGACCAGGATGCCCGCGGCCGCGACCCCGACCCACAGCGCGTACGCCCCCACCGGCGGCGCGGGATGCGGGTTGCGGTCGAGGAAGTTCAGCCACCCCGTGATGAGTGAGGCCACGACGAGGGCCGCGCCGGCGATCCCGAGCCAGTACGGCCAGCCGAGCGCGTCCTGCGGCTCGCGCACGCGGTCGGGGTCGAACGCCCTGCGCCGGCGAAGCTCGCCGAACGACGCCCCGAAGTAGACGCGGGCCGCCGCGACCGCGGCCAGCAGCGCCGCCTCGCCGAGCGCGACGCCGATCTTCGACCGCGAGCCGGCTCCGTTGGCCAGCGCGGCGGTCGGAGCGAGCGCGATGACGAGCACGCAGGCGAGCAGCGCGCCTGAGCTCGCGCGCATGCGCCGCCAGGCGTCGCCCATCTCGACCAGGTCTTCCGTGCGCATCGCGTTCGCGATCGTGGAGAGGGCGAGGAGCGCGCCGGCGCGCGCGGGAGCGACAGCGAGCACGGTCGCGACTCCCGCGATCGCA
Source organism: uncultured bacterium (assembly GCA_966423695.1). Lineage (GTDB taxonomy): Bacteria > Chloroflexota > Dormibacteria > Dormibacterales > Dormibacteraceae > 40CM-4-65-16. The sequence continues at coordinate 2,823 of CBJLKR010000060.1, forward strand.
AAGGCGGCCGGCCGGTGGTAGGCGCCGTTGATCACCACGCCCGCGCCGATCGCGACCACCGCCGACCCCGCGAGGGCGACGGCCCGTCGCGGCTCGTTGCCGAACAGCGACAGCACTCCCGCGGCGATCGCGGCCACGGCGCAGGCGGCGAGAAGTGCCTGCATCGTGCGCTGGTTCGACGACACGAATATCGGCGTCAACCGGTAGAGGACGATGATGCCGACCACCGACCACGTCGACTGCACGATCGCCCATCCGGCGGGAGGCGCAGTGGTCGCCGGCCGCGTGATCCACGTCGAGAACGGCCACAGCGCGAGACGTCCGCTTACGCCCACGAACAGGAGCACCGACGCGACGACGAGCGAGCGCTCCGTCCAGCCCGGGTTCGTGTGCAGGATCGGAAGCAGCGACGTCAGGTCCTGGACGCCGTAGCGCGAGTACAGCCACGCGATGCCGCTCAGCAGCGAGACGTCGGTCAGGAAAGGAAGGGCCAGCGCGATCCGAGCGCGCGACGCCGGCTGGGCTAGACCCCAGCGGTGCCCGAGCAGCAGGAACGTGATCGCGCCCGCGATCGTCCAGAACCCGAACAGCTCCGCGAGGTCCCAGCTCATCAACATGCCGGCGCACGCGAACAGCAGCGCGATCACGGCGGCGTGAAACCGGGCCGCGCCCGGTTCCGAGCGGCCCATGAACTGGTGCCACCCCAGGGCCGCGAGCGTGCAGACCTCGATCACGAGGAGACCGACCACCGTCACGCGATCGACGTGGAAGAGCAGGTTGATGACGAACGTCTGGAAGTTCGACGGGCCGGAGAAGGCGACCGAGATGTTGACGTACTGGAACGACGAGGCGAAGGCGGCGCCCTTCTTCGTCACCCCCCACGCGACGAGCAACGTCAGCAGGAGCATGACTATCGTGCCGAGCATCGCGGTCGCCGACGCGGAACGGCGCGTGCGGACGCTCGACAGCGCGAGCAGGAAGGTCGCGAAGGGCACGACGAGAAGCAGGGGCACCGCCCACGGCAAGGCGGTGACGGGGTCGAACGTGAACCCGGGGCGCGTCCCGGATGCCGCGGTCGACGCCCCTGACGCCGCCGCCAGGATCTGGCCCGCGAGGAAGCTCAGCGGGCGCCCTCCCGGCCGGCGATGCCGAGGCCGAGCGCGACCAGGGCCGCGGAGACGATCGCGAGCAGCACAGCGAACTCCTGCCCCGCCACGTTCGAGCCGCCGGCGGCGGCGAAGCGCTCGATGCCGGCGAACGCAACTCCTGCGCCCGCGAACATCACCGGGATCCCCGCCACGGCGCCGGTCGCGTCCCGCCGCCAAGCCGCGGCAAACGCGCCCACGGCGATGAGGGCGCCGGCGACGAAGAAGACGGCGACGAGCGAGACCGTCACCTGGCGCGATCCCTGAAGCGCCATGCCGCACCGGCACCCGCGAGGGCCGCGAGGCCGAGAGCCGCGACCGCTTCGGTCGCCAGCACGTCGTGCGCGAGCAGCAGCTGCGCCACGGCCCGCGCATCGAACATCCCGCCGCGGAACGTCGTCTGCACGAAGTCGGCGCGGAACGCGGAGTATGCGAGGACCGCGAGCAGCAGCGCCGCTCCGACGGCCCCCGCCTGCCGCCACACGGGCGTGGCGAGTACCTCGACAGAGCGGTAAGCGGGCGCGGCCACCATGAGCGCGGCGCCCAGGTAGGCGACGAGAGCGACGACGGCGGCGATGCCCGCCGACAGTGACAGATACACGCCGGCGAGACCGACGCCGGCGACCGCAAGGGCGGTTCCGCGCATCTCGCGGCCGGGCGCGAGCGCGACTCCAAGGCCTCCCAGGAGCAAAACGCCGGAGGACGCGTAGAAACCAATCGCGTGGAGGGAGTCCATGGACACTCCGTGGTGGATGACTGGTGCGGCTATTCGCCGGTCTAGGGGCTAGGCTCCCGGCTCGCGCCAAGCATACAGAATGCCGGTGATCGCAATTCCGAGCAGCAGGACCGCGGCGCCGACCGTCTTGAGTGGCGGAGTGTCGCTCGCCGCCTCGTAGGCGAAGGACGCCAGGACCACCAGCCAGGCGGCCGCGAGCGTCAGCGAGCCGACCAGGCGGAGGTCCCAACCCGCGAGCGTCCGCGACATTCGGCGCATGCGGGCAGTATCGCAGCCTCTAGGCCAGGCTCTCGACCCAAGCCCGGTGCAGGGAGCCGTAGCGGCCGCGTCCCGCTCGGAGCTCGTCGGGCGGCCCGTCCTCCACGACCTTGCCGTCGTCGATCACCAGCACCCGGTCGGCGATCTCTACCGTCGAAAGGCGGTGCGCGATGATGAACGCCGTCCTGCCCTTGAGCAGCGTCCGAAGGGCGTGTTGCACGAGCCGCTCCGACGGCAGGTCGAGCGAGGAGGTCGCCTCGTCGAGGATCAGCACGCGGGGGTTGGCAAGGAACGCGCGCGCGAACGCGACGAGCTGCCGCTGACCCGAGGAGAGGCGCACTCCGCGCCGCCGCACGTCCGTGTCGTAGCCGTTGGGCATCGCGGCGATGAAGTCGTGGGCGCCGATGGCCCGCGCCGCGGCCGCCACATCTTCGGGCGTCGCCTCCGGCCGGCCGAAGAGGATGTTGTCCCCGACCGTGCCGGAGAAGAGGAAGCTCTCCTGCGTCACCATGACGACAGCGCGCCGGAGGTCCGCGACCGCGATCGAGCGGAGGTCGACGCCGTCGAGCGTGACGCGGCCTTCGGTCGGGTCGTAGAAGCGCGCCATGAGGCGCGCCATCGTCGTCTTGCCGGCGCCCGTCTGGCCGACGAGCGCGACGATCTGGCCCGCCGGCACGCGCAGGTCGATGTCGTGCAGGACCGGCTTGTCGCGATATGCGAACGTCACGTGCTCGAATGCGACGTCGCCGCGCGCGTCGGTGATCGAGACACGCGTGGCCGGCTCGGGCACGGTCGGCTCCTCCTCGATCACTCCGGCGAGCTTCTCGAGGGCCGCGCCCGCCGCCTGGAACACGTTGTAGAACTGCGAAAGGTCCTGCATCGGGTCGAAGAACTGGCGCACGTACAGGACGAACGCCGTGAGGACTCCGATCGTCAGCTGGTGCTGAATCACCAGGTAGCCGCCGAACAGGAGCACACCGGCCGTGGTCAGGCGTCCGAGCAGGTTTATGGCCGGGCCGAACGTGGACACGAGCCGGTTGGACCAGATGTTGGCGTCGCGGTAGCGAGCGTTGACGTCCTCGAAGATCTGCTGGTTGCGCGGCTCGCGCCGGAAGGAGTGGACCGCGCGGATGCCACCGAGCGACTCGACGTAGTGCACGATCACGAGCACGATCGCGCGCCGCACCGCGCGGTACGAGCGCGCCGAGTTCGAGCGGAACCAGGCCGTCAACGCCAGGACGATCGGCATGGCGATCAACACGACGGTGCCCAGCCTCAGGTCCAGCGACAGCAGGATGAATGTGATCGCGACCACCGAGATCAACGACGTCAGCACCGAAGTCAGGCCCGTCTGCAGCAGCTCGTTGAGCGCGTCGATGTCGGAGGTGAGGCGCGAGATGATGCGGCCCGACGTGTAGCGCTCATAGAACGACAGCGACAGCTCCTGGACGTGCGCGAACAGCTTCCGCCGCAGGTCGAAAAGGATCGAGGCGCCGATCGCGCCGGACGTGCGCAGGAAGCCGTAGTTCGCGAACGCGTTGAGCGCGAGCGCGAAGAGCAGCGCGCCGACGACCTGCACCAGCACGGTCAGGTTGCGGGCGCTGATGCCGTAGTCGATACCGAGCCGGATCAGGTAGGGAATCGAAAGGTAGCCGGCGGACCGCAGCACGATGAGGACCGCGGCGAGCCCGATGCGCGAGCGGTAAGGACGCGCGAGCTGCGCCAGCAGCCGCCGGCTGCGGCGCCGGAGGAGTCCGGCGACGTTGGGCGAGAACTCGTCGAGCTCTTCGGCGGCGACGCCCCTCCAGGAATCGGCTCGCTGTACGACCGCGCTCACGCCACGCCACCACGCGGCCGCGCCGCTGGGTCCCCAACAGGTTCGTACTCCTGCGACAGCAGCGCGCGGTACAGCGCGTTGCCGCCCATGAGCTGGTGGTGCGTCCCGATCGCCGCCACCTGGCCGCCCTCGATCAGCGCCACGCGATCGGCGAGCGCCAGCGTCGATGGGCGGTGCACCACGAGCAGGCCGGTGACTCCCTCGAGCACGCGGGCCAGCGACTCCTCGATCGCCGCCTCGGTGTGCACGTCGACCGACGACAGAGGGTCGTCCAGCACCAGCACGGGCGGCCGGCCGAGGACCGCGCGCGCGAGCGCCAGCCGCTGGCGCTGCCCGCCCGAAAGCGTGTAGCCCTGCTCGCCGACGCGCGTCTCCAGGCCCCACGGCAGGTCCCAGACGAACCCCGCCTGCGCGACGTCGATCGCGCGCTTCAGCTCGTCGTCCGAGTCGATGGGCCGACCCATGACGAGGTTCTCGTGAACCGACGCGGAGAAGAGGATCGGGTCCTCGAACGCAAAGCCGATGTGCGACCGCAGCGAGCGCAGCAGGATATCGCGCACGTCGACGCCGTCGAGGAGGACGTTGCCCTCGGCAACGTCGTACAGACGCGGCACGAGGTACGCGAGTGTCGTCTTGCCGCTGCCGGTGCGGCCGACCAGGCCGACAGTCTCCCCCGGCTCCACGACCAGGTTGAAGTCGCGCAGCACCCACTCGTCGGACTTCGGGTATCGGAAACCGACGCCGCGGAACTCGAGCCTGCCGGTGCAGGCGTCGAGGCTTCGTGCTCTCGGCCGGTCGGTCACGTCTCGCGCGGTGTCGAAGACCTCGTTGAGCCGCTGGACGGCCGTTCCGCACTCCTCGCTCATGGACAGCACCCAGCCGAGCGCGTCCATCGGCCAGATGAGCATGAAGACGTAGTTCATGAACGCCACCAGCCCGCCGATGGTCAGCCGTCCCTGGACGACGTTCAACCCGCCAAGGAGCAGCACGGCGACGAGCGAGAGATTCGGCAGCAGGTTGATCGTCGTCCACAGGTCGGCGCGAGCGCGCACGCCGAGAAGGCTCGTGTCGCGGATCTGGCGCGCCTGCTCCTCGAAGCGACGCTGCATGAGCGGCATGCGGCCGAACGCCTTGATGATGCGCACGCCGGTCGCCATCTCCTCGATCGTCGTCGTTAGGTCGCCCGACATGTCCTGCAGCCGGCGCGCGATCACCTTGTACTTGGTGTGGAAGATCGTGCTGAAGTACGCGATCGGCAGGACGAACACCACGACGACGAGCGCGAGCTGCCAGTCCAGCAGGAGCATCAGCACGAGCACGACGGCGAACGTGACGAAGATCTGCAGAAACCAGATGAGGCCGAAGCCGACGAACCTGCGGACCGTCGAGATGTCCGCGATGGCTCGCGACAGCAGTTGGCCCGACTGCCAGCTGTCGTGGAACGACACCTGCAGGCTCTGGAGGTGCGCGTAGAAGTCGTTGCGGAGGTCCGTCTCCATGCTGAGCGACGCGACGCCCGCGTAGTGCCGGCGAGCGACGATGAGACCGAACTCGAGCGCCGCGATCACGAGGAGCAGCGCCGCGGTCTCGACGAGGTTCCGCAGATCGCCGTGGGTGATCGGACCGTCGATGATCGCCTGGATCACCTTCGGGATCGACGCGGCCGCGGCGAGACCTCCCAGCTGGGACGCTGCGAACACGGCGACGAGAAACGCGTACGGCCGCATGTACGGCACGTAGCGCCGGAGCGCGAAAAAACCCAAATGAATGACCTCGAAGGCGCGCCGAATAAATGGGGCTGGCGGAGTCGCTTAGTTTACGGGCACCGGAAACGCGGCTAGCAGCGAGGTCGCGCCGACGACCGCAACCGCTGCCGCGGCCTCGGCGCGTGAGGCCGGCAGGCCACGGCGCCACGCCACCGACAGCACCAGCATCGCGACGATACCCGCGCATTTGATCAGGAGCACGATTCCGTAGGGCGTCGACCACAGGTCGCTCAAGCCGTGGAGCCGCTCCGTGGCGCGCACCACGCCGGTCAGCGCGGTCGCCGCGAAACCGCCGAGCGCCACGCCGCCGAACCGGTCGATGAGCTCCCTCGCGTCCGGCACCGACCAGCCGCCCTCGGGCCGCAGCGACGCCAGGGCGAGGATCCCTCCCGCCCACACCCCGGCCGAGACGATGTGCAGCGCCGCCGCCAGGTCGCTGCCGGCAAGCAACGCTGCGGCAAGGAGCGGAACGATGACGACCGGAATGCCGCGGACGCACAGCGCGAGCGCCACAGCCTCGGCGATCACCCGAGCGCCGCCCTGCCACGACGGCCCGGCGACCTGCAGCCCCAGCCCACCCAGCACGGCGGCGGCGAGAAACACGCTCATGGGCGGGTCGCCGATCGGGATCCGCGGCGCGCGGCGTGCCAGCCGGCGGACCACGAACGAGCCGATGCCTCCCAGCAGGCCGAGGTACTCGAGCCAGTGGAGGGCCGCGACTACCAGGTCAGGCTGCGACGGCGATAGTCCCCCCGCCGAGCACCCTGGTACCGGCGTACATCACGGCCGCCTGTCCGGGAGCGGCGCCGAGAAATGGTTCGTCGAGGTCGAGGCGTCCCGACTCGTAGGTCGCCGGGATCGCCGGAGCGTGGTAGCGCAGCCGCGCCTCGCAGCTCAGCGGTCCGCTCATACCGCCGTCGACGAAGGTCACGTCCGACAGCTCGATGCGGCGCACGGCAAGCTCCTCCCGCCGGCCGACTACGACGCGGTTGGCCTTCGCGTCGACGCGCAGAACGTACCACGGCCCGGGCTCGGCGAGGTTGCCGAAGCCCGTGCGCTGGCCCACCGTGTACAGCGCCGCGCCGCGATGCGAGCCCAGCTCGCGGCCGGCCGCGTCGACGACCGCGCCGGTCGCGACGGGCAAACGGCTGGCCAGGTACGACCCGGTCTCGCCGCGAGGCACGAAGCAGATCTCCTGGCTCTCCGCCTTGTCGGCGACCGGCAGGCCGAACTCGCGCGCGTGCTCGCGCACCTCCGCCTTCGTCATGGCGCCCAGCGGGAAAGAGATCCGCGCGAGGCGGGCGCGGTCGAGGTGGTACAGCATGTACGACTGGTCCTTGGCGGGGTCGACGGCGGTGTGCAGCTCGGAGCCGTTCAGAACGCGCGCGTAGTGGCCGGTGGCCATGCGGTCGAACCCCAGCTCGAGCACACGCGCCAGCATCACGTCGAAACGCACGAATGCGTTGCAGCGCACGCACGGGTTCGGCGTCCTGCCCTCGAGGTACGCGCGATGGAAGGGCTCGATCACCCGCTCGCCGAACTCGCGCTCGAGGTTCCAGCAGTAATAAGGAATGCCGAGCATCGACGCGACGCGACGCGCATCCTCCACCGCCGACAGCGAGCAGCAGCCGCCATGGCGCGCCGCCTCGTCGGAATCGTCCCGCGGCCACTGCTGCAGCGTCACGCCGACGACGTCGTGCCCCTGCGCCTGGAGCAGCGCGGCCGCGACCGAGGAGTCGACGCCACCCGACATGGCGACGGCGATCCTCATCTCCTGGACTCCGCGATGTGTCGTGCCACGAGCTCCGCGTCCTCACTCACACCGTAGAGAATGGCCGACTTTGCCTTGCGCTGGAAGTGCACGCCCATGAAGTACAGGCCTGCTACGTCGGAGCGTCCGTCGGTCTGGATCGGAAAGCCCATATCGTCGAAGACGTCGGCGTGGACCCAGCCGTAGGCAGGCCGATAGCCCGACGTCCATATGACCGTCCTGATGCCTTCGGCGTCGATGTCGAGCTCCGTCGTGTCGGCGATCACCATGGGCTCGGGCACCTCCCACGGCACCGCGACGTGCTGCGTATCGCACCAGGCCTGGACCCACTTCATGAAGACGCGCGACAGGTCGTCTCCCGCCTTGATCGTGCCGGCGAGGTCGGGGGCGAAGTGGAACCTGCGGCCGTCGGCGCCGAGGTACCGGCCGACCAGCCGCACGCCGGCCTCGCGCAACGTGCGGTAGTTCAGGTCATGACCGCCGCGGCCGCCGCTCGCCTGCGGGTTGCCGAACAGTCGCGCCGCGGGCGACGGGAGCTGCGCGAGCGTTCGCTCCAGCCAGCCGCACTGGACCATCCACCAGACGAGGTCGTGGCCGCCCATGCGCCGCGGCGCCCACCAGCACCGGCCGCACGCCAGGAACACGTCGCGGCCGGAGGCGCGAATCTCCTCCGCGATCTGGCACCCCGTCTGGCCGCCGCCGACCACGAGCACGGCGCCCTCCGGCACCATGGCCGGGTTGCGGTACTCCTCCGCCAGGAGCTGCATGACCGACGCGGGCACCTGCTCCGCGCCCGGCGGATAGTACGCGCGCTGGTATCCGCCAGAAGCGACCACCACCGACCGCGCACGCAGCGGCCCGCCCGTGACCGACAGCAGAAAGCCGTCGCCGTCGCGGTCGAGCGCGGAGACGTGGCAGCCTTCCTGCACCGGGGCGTGAAATGCCTCCGTCCAGCGCTCGAAGCGCTGGACGAGCTCGTCGCGCGGCATGAACCCGTCGGGCTCCGGGCCGGAGTACTCGGCGCCGGGCCGCCTGAGGTTCCAGTT
>CBJLKR010000061.1:0-11236 GCA_966423695.1 uncultured bacterium
GATCACCGCATGGAAAAGACGCGCGTGCGCGCGCGTGCCGCGCTGCATGTGCTGCTCACGCGCGTGCAGGTATGTCTTGGTCACCTCGGCCGCGACCTGGTCGAGCGCGGCGAAGACGTAGTTGGCGACGAGCATGAGAGCCTCGGGGGTGGCATCGGGGTGGCCCCGCCACGCTCGGAGGATCTCGTCCCACGCGACGCGCGCCGCCATGCGGTAAGCGGCAAGGATCGGCTCGACCGACTGGCTGCTGCGCGCCTGGAGGATGCCGAGCTGGGCGACGCGGCGCAGCTCCTCCTGGGTCGCGGGCCGGGCCTCGCGCGCCGTGGCCAGGAACAGGTCGAGGCCGGCGGAGCAGGCGCGCACGATCGCGTCGCGCTGCGGCGGCACGCCGGTGGACGAGTCCCACCGGACCAACGTGACCACGGCGCGGGCCATGTGCCGCGCCATGCCTTCGTGCCGGCGCTCGAGCTCGTCGATCAAACCCTGTGGAAGGCGCGGCGCGGCCTTGCCCGGCGGCCTCGGCACCTTGGACCTCGCGGCCAATTTCGCCACGGGCCCGACTATACGGCGGCCGGCGGTGGCTTGGACTCCGGGTCGATAGACCTAGCGGCCGGCGGGGACGGGTCTCGAGTGCTTGCGGACGAAGTCGAGCATCCGCCTCCACGCGTCGTCGCACGCGTCCTTCCACTGCGCGTACGAGCGGTCGAAGAAGCTGTGCGGCGCGCCCTCGTAAGTGTGGAGCTCGAAGCGCACGCCCGCCGCCTCGAGCTTGTCCGCGAACTCCTTGTTCTGCTCGGGGGTCGTCGCCTGGTCCGCGCCGGCGACCATGACCATGATCGGGGCCTTCATCTTCGAGATCAGCGGCTCGCTGCGCGCCGGGCGTCCATAGAAGCCGATGCATCCGCTGAGGTCGGGATGCGCTGCCGCCTGGTTCCAAGAGTTGGAGCCGCCGAAGCAGAAACCGACGGTGAACAGCGACTTGACCGCTCCGCCGTCTGCCGACCGAAGGTACGCCATCGCGGCGCCGACGTCGGCGGCGATGTTCTCGTTCGTGGTCTTCTGGACCTCGGGCATGTAGTCGAAGGAATCGCTGCGGTCCTCGGTTGCGGCCGTCCGCGCGAAGTAGTCGATGGCCACCGAATCGATCCCCGCCTCGGCGAAGCGCTGCGCGAGCTCCTTGAAGAAGTGGTGCAGCCCGCGCACGTCGGGCAGGACGACCATTCCCGCGCCGCTGGGCTCGGCCGCGCGCGCGAAGTAAGCCATGAACTTCGTCCCGTCGGACGAGGTCAGCTTCAGGTCTCCCTGGTCGGCGGCGCCGCCTCCGACGACCGGCGGCAGTGGAGGTCGGGCATCGTCTGAGTAGCACATGCCTCGATTCTCCCTTAGTCTGGGGAGGCCGTGAAAATCGAGAGCCCGACCTTCACCATCGACGACCTCAAAGGTTTCCTCGACGCATACGTCGACCGCGAGCGGCATCTGCTCGCCGACCGGCTCAAGCAGGCATCGGACCGCCTGGCCGCGCTCGGCCCACGCGTGCAGCCCGAGCGCAGCGAGAAGGAGGAGTGGACGGCGCACGAGCTGCTGGCCCACATCGCGGTGCTGTCGAAGTTCTACGGAGTGCTCGTCCACCGCATCGCGTCGGGAGAGCAGACGAGCATGGACATCATGGAGGCGGTGCACCTCCGGGACGCGGTCGGCCATCAGATGTCGCTCCTAGAGCCGCCTGACCTGGTGCGCATGGCGATCGCCGACCACGAGCGCACGATCGCGACTCTGCGGGGCGCCGCCCCGAAAGACCTGCGACGCGAGGGCGACCTCGGAGACGGCGTGACGCTGAGCGCCGAGGACATCGCGCGGCTGCCCCTCATCAGCCACCTCGAGCTCCATCTCGACCAGCTGGAGAAGCTGCTCGGCGCCTAGCGGATGTGAGCGGCGGCGGGCACGCGCCTCCCGCCGGACTGCGGCGTATCCCTAGTCGCTGACCTGCGGGTAGCCGAGCTTGCGCAGCTCGGCGCGGATGGTGTCTGCCGCGTCGTCCATCATCTGCGGATCCGGATCGGGGTCCTGGTTGCCGAAGTCGAGGTCGTGCAGTCCGCGAATGGGCACCACGTGGAAGTGGCAGTGGGGCACCTCGAGGCCGGCCAGCATCATGCCGATGCGCTCGGGCTGGAAGCCCGCCATCTGCGCCCGGCCCACAGCCTGCGCCGTCTCGATCAGGTGGTCGAGAAGCGTCGGCTCGACGTCCAGCCAGTGGTCGATCTCCTCGCGCGGGACGACGAGCGAATGGCCCGGGCGCAGCGGGCGATTGGACAGGAAGACGACGCAGCGATCGTCCTTCCAGACAAAGCGCGCCGGCAGCCTGCCCTGGATGATCTGCGTGAAGATGGTCGGCATCAGGCCCTCGGCTCCCACCGAAACGCCCGCACGCCGAAGATCATGGCCCCGATCCCCCATGCGCCCATCACGTACAGGTCGTTCGCATGGAGACCCGAACCGCTGAGCTCGAAGAACGAGCCGAGCATCGCGTCGGCGAAGTGCCGGATGGGAAAGATCTTGCCCACCACGTCGATCCATCCGGAAGGGTTCTCCAAGGGGATGAAGATGTTCGAGATGAAGAGCAGCGGAAGGATGGTCGCGTTGACCACCGCCGGCGCGGCGTCGGCGTTGGGGATCAAAGCGGTAACCGCCACGCCCAGGGCGCTGAACACGGCAGCGCCGACGATCAGCGTGACGACGAAGGCGGGCAGGGTCGCTGTCGGCAGCGTCGCGCCGTAGAACAGCGCGCCGAAACCGGCGCAGATGACCACGAGGGCGATGGCGATGACGACCGCGTGCAGGATTCGCGCCGCCATGTAGCTCCAGACCGGGAGCGGAGATCCGTGAATGCGCTTGAGCGCTCCTGTGTCTCGCGAGGCGCTGAGCGAGATCGCGATGTTGGTGTAGCAGGCGTTGATCACCGAGAAGGCCGCGATCGCAGGCACGTAGAAGGTCGAGACACGGACTGTCTTGCCCGGCCCGACGGCGATGTGGCCGTTCCCGAAGATCACGGTGAAGATGACCAGGAACATCAGCGGAAAGACGAGGGTGAAGAAGAGAGCCGGGGGGTTGCGGACGAAGGCGAGGTTGATGAACCAGACCTGGCGGAGCGTCAGCCTGAGGTCTCTCATGCTTGCGTCTCCGCGCCCACGGCCTCGCGCGTGATCTCGAGATACACATCCTCCAGCGAGGGTCGCGTCACTTGCAGGCCATCCAACATCACGTGCTCTTGCAGCGCCCACGATGTCAGGTCGTGGAGGACGCGGGTGGCGTCCTGTGTGTGCAGCTCGACGCTGTCGCCATCCTGCCTGATCGACGCGCGGAGCGATTCGGGCATCTCCGCGACGGGTCGAGGCGGGCGGAACCTTATCACCGTATCGGATGACTGCCGTCCGATGAGCGACTCGGGCGTGCCCTCGGCGATGATCCGGCCGGCGGCGATGATGACGACGCGGTCGGCCAGGAACTGCACCTCGTCCATCGAGTGCGAGGTCAGGAAGATCGTCTTGCCAAGGGTTGCGAGCCCCTTGATGACGTCCCACGCGTTCCGCTTGGCGCCGGGGTCGAAGCCGGTCGTCGGCTCGTCGAGGAACAGGATCCTCGGGTCTCCGGCGAGGGAGATGGCGACGTCCAGGCGCCGGCGCTGGCCACCGGAGAGCTTGGTCACGCGCGTGGAGCTCTTGTCCTCGAGGCCGACGAGCTTGATGACCTCGTCGCGGGCACGCGGCCGGGGGTAGTAACCGCGGAACATCTCGACGGTCTCGGCGACGGTGAGGTACGGGTCGACGCCGGCGGTCTGGAGGACTATGCCCGTCTGCTCCTTCAGCCGGCGGTCGCCGGACGCCGGGTCGAAGCCGAGCACGGAGACCCGGCCGCCGTCGCGGCGGCGAAACCCCTCGAGGATCTCGACTGTGGTGGTCTTGCCCGCTCCGTTGGGGCCGAGCAATGCGAAGACCTCGCCCTCGGCCACCGCGAAGCTGATGCCGCGCACCGCCTCAAGGGCCCCGTACCGCTTCTGCAGGCCTTCGACCTCGACCGCGCTGCCCGCCATCAGGCCACCTCCACCCACATCTCGTCGGGCACCTCGGTACCGAACGCTTCGCGATGACGCGCGCAGAAGTCCTCGCGCGTGTAGCGGTGCTCGATGGTGCCCACGTGCTCGACCGCGTACGTCGCCGCCAGCGACGCGACGCGGCCCGCCTGCGCCAGGTCGAGGCCGCGCAGGAGCCCGGCCACCAGGCCCGCCCGATACGCGTCGCCGGCGCCCGTCGGGTCGGCCTCGTGCTTGGCCGGGGCGGCCGGGATGTCGACCGAGCCCTCGCGGGTCGTGATCCGCGAGCCGTGCCGGCCGAGCGTCGTCACCACCATCTCGGCCAGCTCGCACAGCCGGTCCATGCCGCACTCGGCACGCTGCTGGATGAGCTCGAGCTCGTAGTCGTTGCCGATGACCACCCACGCGCCTTCGACACTGTCCATGACGTCGGCGCCGCTCATGTGCGGGAGCTGGTGCGCGGGGTCGAAGACAAACGGCATGCGCCGGTCGCGGCATTCGGTCACGAGCCGCTTCATCGCGTCGGGCGAGTTCGGCCCGATGATCACGGCGCTCACCCCGTCCGGCGCATCGTCCAGGCCCAGCTCGCCCGCACGCAGCATCGCGCCGCCGTAGTAGCCGGTCAGCTGGTTGTCGTCCATGTCGGTCGTGGTGAAGCCTGTGGCGCTGATCTCGCCTTCGAGCAACCGGAGTCCGGTGCAGTCGACCCCGTTGGCGGCGAGCCAGTCGCGGTACTCGGCGGCGTCGGGGCCCGCGGTGGCGAGGATGGCGGCGGGTTGGCCGAGAAGCCTGAGGTTGTACGCGTAGTTGCCCGCGACGCCACCCCGACGCTTCTGCAGGTCGTCGACCAGGAAGCTGAGATTGAGGATGTGGGTCTTGTCCGGAAGGATGTGGTCCTTGAACTTGCCCTTGAACGTGAGGATGTAGTCGTATGCGATCGAGCCTGTGCAGAGGACCATCGAACCTCGACGAAGGCTAGCGGAAAAAGGAAAGGCGCCCGCTAGCGGGCGCCCTTCCGTTGGGTCGAGTGTTAGGCCGCGCGGCGGCGGGCAGTGCGCGCGCTGCGACGGCGGACCGTCTTGCGCTGGACCGGCTTGCGCTGAGCGGTCTCGCGGTGCGGCGTGAGCACGCTCGCCTCCTCGAGATGGGTGGCGGTGCGGGCGATCGTCTTGAACGACCCGTTGAACGCCTTGAGTGTGCGCTTGGCGACCATGCCGACCACGTCCTCACGCTTGGCCTGGCCACGGACCATGTGCAGGCCCTTGACGGCGAGCCTCTCCGGGAAGCGGTCGTTGACCTCGATGCCGAAGACCTTGACCTTGTCCGGCATCAGGGCGTTCAGCCGGCGGTTGATCCGGCGCACGGCGGGCTGGCCCCTGCGCTCGAAGCTCTTCATTTGCTTGCGCACGGCACCGACCGGGTTGGCCGCGACCTCGGCCGCGGTTTCGGCGGCGCCGACGGCGACTTCCTCTACTGCGGTTGCAGTGTCCGCGAAATCAGTTGTCATTTTTAGAACCTCCTTGTGCTCTCATGACGCATTATAACGCGACGCGTCAATCGCCGTCAAGGGGCCGGCTTCAGGCGCTGAATGAGCTCCTCGGCCGCGGGGCCGAACACGTCGTAGTGGGCGACGCGGCGGCGCTTCTCGGGCTGGATCCACTCCGGACGCAGCCCGTGCCGCCGGCCCCATTCCTCGAGCACCGGGCGTAGGCCGATCACGTGCAGGAAAGGCTTCTCCCGCGTGAACCCGCGAATCGTGGAGCCGTGGTAGGAGTCGAAGTTGCGGTGGACGGCGATGCCTCCTGCCTCAGCGAAGGCGATCGCCTCCTTGATCTGCCGCCGCTCGAAATACCTCTCATGCACGCTTGTCGGCACAGATCGGACGGTACGCGCACAGCTGGCACGGCCGGCCGGCGTGCTCCGGCCGGAGCGCGAAGTCGCTACCCGCGATCCGCTCCGCGGCGACCGCGATATGCCGCTCGACCGCCACGTCATCCGGCTCGACGTCGCGGGCCTCACCGCGACGCATGTCGAACAGGACCAGGCGCGGCTCGCGGCCGCCGGGAAGCAGGCCGCGCCGGGCGGCGACGCCGTAGATCCGCAGCTGCAGCGAGTACGCCTCCACCAGCGCGGCATCGAGGGTGGCGTTCGTCTTGAAGTCGATGAGCAAGGTCCGACCCTCCACCTCGCACACGCGGTCGACCACGCCGCGCACCCTCGTGCCCGCGACCGCCATGTTGAACGGCGCCTCGACTGCGAGCGTCCGCGCACGCGCCAGCGGGTGGGCGAGGTAGCGCTCGAGCATCGCCCGCCCAACCTCAGGTCCCTGGTACGCCGCGAGCAGATCGGCACCACCCACGTGCCACGCCGCGAGCGCCTCGTGCACCGCCGCGCCGAGCTCCGTCGAGCCGGCCGCCCGGACGTGCGCCGGCTGCAGCTCGTCCGGCGGCGCGGGCACCCGCCACGCGTGCGCAAACCGGTACCGGACCGGGCACAGCTCGAAGTCGTGCAGCTGCGAGAAGGACAGGTGGATCGGTCCTCCGGCGGCGGAGAGCTCTTCCACCCGGGCGGGCTGGGTCTTCTCCAGCCGGTCGAGCACGGCATCGACCACCGAGCGGTCGTCGGGGAGCTGTCCGTTGACCGCGCCGGCGACCGGCAGCTCGAGCTGCTCGGACTCGATCACGGTGGCCGATTCGGGGTGGTTCAGCCCCCAGCTCAGGATCTCGGCGAAGTGGTCGTGCTCTTCGAGCGGGCCGGAGCCCAGCTCCTGCGGGCTCTGCTCCTCGCGGGTCGCGGTCACGTACAGCGCGTCTTTGGCGCGCGTCAGGCCGACGTAGACGATGCGCCGCCGCTCACCGATCGCAAGCGCGACCGCCGGCGCGCCCGGCGATGTCTCGACGTAGCGCGGGTGCTTCTCGCCGCGCCAGCTCTTCATCACGAAGCCGAGACCGTCCGGATCGAAGAAGAGCCGCTCGGTATCTCGAGGCCGCGGCGGCCGAAGGTTGACGAGGAAGACGATCGGGAACTCGAGCCCCTTGGCGGCGTGGATCGTGAGCAGCGACACGGCCTCTGTGCCTTCGGCCTCCTCCGCCGCCTCACCGACGGGAAGCTCGGCGTCGATCACCTGGTCGAGGTGACGGACGAAGTCGCCGATGCCGGCGAGCGACAGATCGCGCTCGAAGCGACCCGCGAGCTGGAACACCTTGCGCAGGTTGAGCAGCGCGCGCGGGCTGCCGTCGCGCTGCGCGCGGAGCTCGGCCCAGCGGAGATAGCCGCTCTCCTCGAGGAGCCGGTTCAGGATATCGCCGACCGTCAGGGCGTCGCGCAGCAGGCCGGTCCGGTCGGTCAGCGCGATGAGGCGCACCGCCTCCGCGGCGACGCCAGGGTCCATCTCCGGAAAGCCTTCGCGCGCCGATTCGTCGAAGCAATCGCGCAGGCGCATGCCCTTGCGCTCGAAACGCCGCGCCGCGAGCCGGTACATGCCGGCGTCGGGGAGGCGGACGATGGGGCCCTGCAGCAGCCGCACGAGCGCGCCGTCGTCCATCGGGTTCTCGGCGAGGCGCAGGAGCGCCAGCACGTCCTTGATCTCCTGGCGGTCGAAGAAGCCGGAGCCACCGCTCGTGACGTAAGGGATCCCCTGCCGGCGCAGCTCGTCCTCGAACTCGCGCGGGAGCATGCGGACCGAGTGCGACAGGACCGCGATGTGCCGGAACGGCACGCCCGATACATGCAGGCGCCGGATCGTCTCGCCGACGGACCGAGCTTCCGTCCGCGAGTCCGGCGTCATCAGGACGTTGACCGGACGGCGGTCGCCCGCGCCACGGGTCGCGACCAGCTCGGGCTCGCCCGCGAAGTCGGGATCGCGGCGGATGAAGTCCGTCGCGCAGTCGAGGATGCCCTGGTACGAGCGCCGGTTGTGCGTCAGCGGGAGGCGCCGGCCGGGAAAGCGGTTGCGGATGTTGTCGATCTCGGCGTCGCGCCATCCGTAGATCGACTGCTTCGCGTCGCCGACCACGGTGACGTTGCCGAAGTCTTCGGCGGCGGCAAGACGGATGAAGTCGAGCTGGATGCGGTTCGTGTCCTGGAACTCGTCCACGATCAGGTATCGGAACCTCTCCCGGCAGCGCCGGCGGAACTCGGGCACACGCTCGAGCGCGTCGATGACCCCGAGCAGAAGGTCGTCGAAGTCGCGAAGCGCGCGCTCGCGCAGTCCTGCCTCGTACGCCTGGTAGATCGTGAACAGGACCTCGATGGCCTCGCGCTCGGCGCGGGCCGGGTCGGGACCGCCTGAACCGTTCGGCGACGGCTTCGTACTCCAGTTCCGTTCGTGCATCGCGAGAGCCCGCTCGCGGAATCGGTCGGGATCGATGCCGCGGCCCTTCAGCCGGAGCACGAAACGCAGCCCGGAGCGCAGCAGGTCGTCGAGGTCGTCGACCGACAGGGCGGTGAACGAGTCGGGATCGAACGGCGCGGTGACGCCGCTGCGCAGGCCGGCCATGAGCTCCTGCTCGAAAAGGCGCTGCCCGGTCTCGTCGAGCACGCGGAGCTCGCGCGGCGCGCCCACCAGGTAGGCGTACTCGTCGAGCAGCCGCGCGCAGACGCTGTGAAAGGTCCCGATCCAGGCGGTGTCGAGCGCGCGCGGGCCGACCTCCGGCTTGCGCGCGGTGAGCTCGTTGGTGATCCGCAGGCGCAGCTCTTCCGCGGCGCGGTCGCTGAACGTCACGGTGAGGATCTCCTCAGGCGCGACGCCCTGCTCGACGAGCCAGCAGAAACGCTCGGTGGCCGTGAACGTCTTCCCGGTGCCCGGCCCGGCCGCGATGAGGAACGCGCCCGCCGGCCCGGCGTGCGCGGCGGCTGCCTGCTCGGGGCTCAGCACGGGACCGCGGACTCGCGTGGTCGCGCTCATTCCGGGGGCGCGCCTCCGTAGGAGCAGATGGCCGCGTGAGGGCACGTGCCGAACCGCGTGACGCAGGTGCCGGCGATCTCTCGCGGCGCGGGCTCGAAGTGCCCGCCTTTGATGCGTTCGATCGCTGTCATCACGACCGCGCGGCTGCGCTCGAGGTCCTCTTGGCTAAGCGGTCTCTCCCGGTACTCCTTGAGTCCCGCCGGGCGGCCGACGCTGAAGATGTCCTGGCGCATGCCGCCCCACACCCAGTCCTTCGGATACCAGAGGGAAAGGAAGCGGGGCTGGAAGCCGAGCGGCTTGCCCTCGTCGTCGAAGCCGAACCGGCAGGCCAGGTAGTAAAGCGCGAGCTGCACGTCATGGAGGTCCTGGCCGAAGTACATCTCGTAGGCGATGAGCATCGCCTTGCCGGACCCGGTCTTGTAGTCGACGACCTCGACCTCGCCGTCGCCGACGTCGTTGACGCGGTCGATCTTGCCGACGACCTCGACTCCGTCGAGCTGCAGGTGGAAGCGCTTCTCGACCGCGAGCGTGCGGAGCCGGCGGATGAACTGCATGCCGGTGATCGACCGGATGTAGTTGCCGAGCACGGTGCGGACCTGCTTCTCCTCGCGCTTGCGGTCGAGCACTCCTTCCATCCGTGCGAGGTAGCCCTCGAGGTGACGCTGCAGCGCCTCCTCGAGCCACTGCCGCTGGTGATCCGCGTCGAGCGGGCGCCACTCCTCCTCGTGCTCGTGGAAGTCCTGCAGCACCTCGTGCAGGAAGCCGCCACGCTCCATCGCGACCGACCTTGGCTCCTCGACCAGTCCGGGATGGTGGTTGTACCAGTAGAGCCGCGGGCACTTGAGGAAGTCGTTGAGCGTGGTCGGGCTGAAGTGGTCGATCTCGACCGGCGCCGGGTTGCGACCGTTCCCGTAAGGCTCGAACGGTTCCCCCGACAGAGGGTTCGCCAGAAAGGCCACGTCGAGGCCGAGCGCCCGCGCCCGCGCCATCGCCGCCGCGTCGAGCGCGGTGGGGTGCGCCGCCAGCAGGACCTCGGCCTCGCGAGCGAGCAGGACGTCGCCGGGCTCGAGGCGCGACGAAGCGCGGGTCAGCTCGCGCTGTTCGGCCGCCGGCTCGGCCATGTCGAGGAACACCGAGCGCCCGGCCTGGCGCAGGTACGCGTCCGCGTAGGTCATGTAGACGCGGCGCCGGGCGCGGGTCAGCGCGACGAATGCCAGCCGCGCCTCCTCGGCGAGGTGACCGTCCGGGTCGGACGGCCACGAGGGCATGAACCCGACCTTGAACCGGTCCAGCCAGGCGCGATCGTCGGCGTCGAGCAGCGCATGCGGACGCGCGGTGAGCGGGAACAGCCCGTGCGCGAACCCCGCGCAGAAAACGACCTCGAACTCGAGACCCTTCGCCTGGTGCACGGTCATCACCTGGACGGCGTCGCGCTGCCCAGGCGTGGCGTCGGCGTCGTCGGCCGCGGCGGCGAGGTTGCTCTCGAGCGAGCCGGTGAGGTCCCCGAGCAGCGGCTTGGAACCGTGCAGGCGCTCGTGCACCGTCTCTATCGACTCGAGGCCCTCGATCGCCGACCGCAGGTCCGCGAGCGCTTCGGCGCGCCGCGCATCGTCGACTTCGAGCGCGAGGAGCCGCCCCATCGCGCCGTCCTCGATGAGCACCGAATAGGCGAGCGCGACGAGCGGGAGGCGGCGCGACCGCGCCAGCAGCCGCTCGCGGGTCACGACCGCGTCATGGAGGCTCACCAGCTCGTCGTCGGTGAGGTACTGCATGAAGTCCGGTTCGGGCCGCGGCTCGTCCGCAGCCGGCCACCCGGCGGGCAGCGGGAACCGCGCCGCGTCCCGGTTCGCGAGCGAGTACACGAGGCGGTTGACGACCCGCTTCAGGGGGCGCGATCGCTGCGCCGCGTACGCGCGGAGCCGGCTGACGGTGCGCGGCCCGACGCCGCCGAGGCTCGACGCCAGCGCGCTCTCATAGGCGTCTGCGTCGTCCGGAGAGCGGAGCGACTCGAGGTAGCCGATCAGGAAACGAACCACCTCGTTGCGCGACGTCGCACCCCAGCCGCGCACCTCGTACGGCACCCCGAGGGCGCGCAGCGCCTCCTCGAACGGCGCCCCGAGAGCGCTCGTGCTTCTGAGCACGATCGCGAAGTCCGCGTACCGCAGGTCCGGACGCTCGGACCGAAGCCGCCTGATCTCGCGCGCGCAGAAGGAGGCCTCGTCGACCGGATCGGCCTCGCGCGC
>CBJLKR010000062.1:0-11219 GCA_966423695.1 uncultured bacterium
CGTGGCCTGCGAGACGGCGATCACCAAGGGCCTGTGCGTGGTCATCTGCGAGGTGACGACGCACGCTGAGCTCGACATCCAGCGCACGATCCGCGACACCATCCGGGGCATCGGCTACAGCGACGAGTCGATCGGCTTCGACGCCGACCACGCCCTGATCCAGGTCTACCTGAAAGAGCAGTCTCCCGATATCGCCGGCGGCGTCAACCGCTCGCTCGAGGTGCGCGAGGACGCCGGCGACAAGGACCCGTACGACCTGCAGGGTGCCGGCGACCAGGGCATGATGATCGGCTTCGCCTGCGAAGAGACGCCGGAGCTGATGCCGCTCACGATCGCGCTCGCGAACCGCCTGGCGAAGAAGCTCGCGGAGGCGCGCAAGTCCGGCAAGCTGCCGTTCTTGCGTCCCGACGGCAAGACGCAGGTCACGGTCGAGTACGAGTACGGCAAGCCGAAGCGGATCGAGGCCATCGTCGTCTCGACGCACCACGCCGCGAGCGCGACGCAGAAGGAGATCAACGACGGCGTGCGCGAGCTCGTCATCGATCCCGTGCTGAAGGGCCAGGTCGTGGACCGCGCGACCAAGATCATGGTCAACCCCAGCGGCAACTTCGTCCTCGGCGGACCCGCGGCGGACGCCGGCCTCACCGGACGCAAGATCATCGTCGACACGTACGGCGGAGTCGCCCGGCACGGCGGTGGCGCGTTCAGCGGCAAGGACCCGAGCAAGGTCGACCGCTCGGCCGCGTACGCGGCGCGCCACGTCGCCAAGAACCTCGTTGCGGCCGGCCTCGCCGAGCGCTGCGAGGTGCAGGTCTCGTACGCGATCGGCCGGGCGCATCCCACCTCGATCGCAGTCGAAACGTTCGGGACGAGCAGTAAGTCGGAGGACGAGCTGCTGCGGCTCGTGCGCGCGCACTTCGACCTGCGGCCCGCGGCGATCATCGCGCACATGGATCTGCTGCGGCCGATCTACCGGCCGACGGCCGCGTATGGGCACTTCGGTCGCGACGACCTCGGCGTGCCCTGGGAGAAGACGGACAAGGTCGAGGCGCTGCGTGGCGACGCCCCGGTCGCCGCGCGCAAGAGCTAGAGGACTCCAACGGCGCTCCGACTTCGCCTGCGCGACACGCTGACGCGGCGCAACGTTGCGCTCGTACCGCGCGCCGGCAAGCCTCTGACCGTATACGTCTGCGGGGTGACGCCGTACGACTCCGGGCACATGGGCCACGCGTTCACGTTCGCGATCTTCGACGTGCTGGTCCGTTACATCGAGTCGGCTGGGCAGCGCGTCAAGTACGTGCAGAACGTCACCGACATCGACGATCCGCTCTTCGAACGCGCATGCCGCGACGGCATCGACTGGCGCGAGCTGGCCGACCGGGAGACGAAGGTCCACCTGCGCGACATGACGGTGCTCGGATGGCGCCCTCCGGACGTGATCCCGCGCGTCTCCGACGAGATCCCCCGCGTCCTCACGGCCGCGTCCAAGCTGAAGGCGTCGGGCCACGCGTCCAGGACCGCCGCGCTCTCCTTCGAAGCGGCGACCTATCCGGGCTACGGGCGGCTGTCACACCGGTCGCGGCGCTCGATGATCCGCAAGCTCCGCGACGAGGGACTCCTCGGCACGGTCGGACCGGACGGCAAGAAGGACGCCCTGGATTTCCCTCTCTGGCGTGGATCGCGTCCCGACGAGGCCTCGTGGCCTTCGCGGTTCGGCGACGGCCGGCCGGGATGGCACATCGAGTGCTCGGTCATGGCGATGCGGTACCTGGGTCCGCAGATCGACATCCACGGCGGCGGTCGCGACCTGATCTTCAGCCACCACGAGTCGGAGAGGGCGCAGTCGGAGACCTTGACCGGCAAGGCGCCGTTCTCGCGCGCCTGGGTGCACACCGGGATGGTTCGATACGAGGGACGCAAGATGAGCAAGTCGCTTGGCAACCTCGTCAAGGTGAGCCAGGCGCTGCAGAGGGCGCCGGCAGCGGCTGTGCGGCTCTACCTGGTGTCCCATCGCTACGGCCGCGACTGGGATTTCGAGTGGAGCGGTCTGGCCCGGGCCGCCAGGTTCGTCGAGAGGCTGCGCGCGTTCCTCGCCGACGACGCGCGCTCGGGCAGGAGCCGGAAGGCGCCCGGCCGCGTGCTGATGCGCGAGTTCGAGGCCGCGCTCGCGGACGACCTGGACACACCGCGCGCGGTGCGAGCGTTGCGCGCGGCGGTACGTCAGAAGGATGCCGCGGCGGCGCGTGCGATGGCGGGCATCCTGCTCGGCACCGCTGCGCTGTCTTAGGGGATCTAGGCGACCTCCAGCGGGGAGCCGCAGTTGGGGCACTCCATGCTCTCGTCCAGCTGCACCTTCGTCTCGCACACGGGGCACAGGACGTCGGCGACCGCCGAGCTCGACGCCTCGTCTTCCCGCGTCTCCTCCTCCAACGCCGCCGGCACGGCGCCCAGGTCAAGCGCCGGCGCGCCGCAGTTCAGGCACACGTAGCCCGGCTGCGTGACCCTGTAGTCCTGGTACTCACCCGACGCGTCGACGTCGACCTCCGCGAAAAGGGCGCGGAACAGCTCGCCGCCGCAGCGGTTCGAACATCGCAACAGCATTCGGCACTCCAGACTAGGCAAGCCGCCGGCGAAGCGTCGCCGTGCCGGCCGCGATGAGCAGCATGGCGAACCCCGCCACGACCGCGAGGTCGACCTGCAGCGCCGTCCAGGTCAGGTCGGCGCCCTTGACCATGATGCTGCGCATCCCGTCGACGGCGTACGTGAGCGGGAGCACGTTGGAGACGTACTGCAGCGCCGCGGGCTCGGTGGAGACGGGGAAGAGGATGCCCGAGAGCAGGAACTGCGGCACGATCACGAGCGGGATGAACTGCACCGCCTGGAACTCGGAGCGGGCGAACCTGCTCAGGAAGATGCCGAGGTTGACGGCCGCGATCGCCATCAGGGCCTCCATGCCGAAGATCAAAAGCACGTTGCCCTGGTTGTGCACGCGCAGGACGAGCAGCGCGAACACCAGCACCTCGGCGGCCTGGATCAGAGCGAGCACCGTGAACCCGAGCATGTAGCCGAGGACGATCTCGCCGCGGCGCAGCGGGCTTGCCATCAACCGCTCGAGCGTGCCCTGCGAGCGCTCGTTGAGGAACGACACGATGGTGATCACGAAGACCAGGAAGAAAACGATGAGGCCGACGAACGCGGCGCCGAAGTAGTCGAGCGTGTCGAAGTCGGCGCCTCCGTACAGCCGCACCACCTTGGGCGTGAAGTTGACGCCACGACCGGAGACCTGCGAGGCCAGCGAGACCAGCGACTGCTGCAGCGCCGCGAGCACGGGCGAGTCCTCGCCAGGCTGCGAGCCCTCGAGGTGAACCTCGGGCGCGACCTGTCCCTGCGCCGCGCGAGCGGAAAAGTCAGAGGGGAAGACGATGTAGGCCTTGAGCGATCCGTCTTTGAGCTTCGCGTCCCCGTCGGACGCGTTCACCTCAGTCGTCTTGATCTTGTCCGAGCTGTGCAGGTAGCTGACGACCATGGCGGCCAGGGGCCCGCTGTCCTGGTTGGCGATGCCGACATTCGGGACGCTGCTCGACCCGCGGATCAGGTAGCCCAGCAGCGCGAGGATGACGATGGGCGCGACGAACAACAGCGCCACGGTGCGGTGGTCGCGGCGAAAGCCCTGGAGCAGCCGGCGGGTGATGGCGGCGACGCGGTGCCCGCTCATGACTCCCGCCTCCCGGCCAGCGCCAGGAACGCTTCTTCGAGGTTCTGCGATCCTCCGGCCGAGCGGATCTCGGCGGGGGTGCCCTCGGCCAGGAGGCGGCCGTACTGGATCAGGCCGAGACGCTGGCAGCGGTCGGCCTCGTCCATGACGTGGCTCGAGACGATGAGCGTCGTGCCCTCGGCGGCCAGGCGCCTGAAGTAGTCCCAGAACTGGACGCGGAGCTGCGGGTCGACACCGACCGTCGGCTCATCGAGGAGCAGCAGCTCGGGCCGGTGGACGAGCGCGCACGCGAGCGAGCAGCGCTGGCGCATGCCTCCACTGAGCGTGGACACGACCGAGCCGCGGCGGTCGTAGAGCTGCACAAGCTCCAGCGCCTCCTTCACGCCGTCCTCCACGCCGTTGATGGCGGCGAAGAAGCGGACGTTCTCCTCGACCGAGATCGAGGGGTACAGCGCCGCCTGCTGCGTCATGTAGCCGATGTGACGCAGGACGCCGATCTTGGGCATGCGCTGCCCCAGCACGGTCACCGTCCCGGCATGCGCCTCGAGCAGGCCGCAGATCAGCCGGATCAGCGTCGTCTTGCCCGCGCCGTTGGGGCCCAGGAGGCCGTAGATCTCGCCCTGGCGCACACGCAGCGTGACGCCGTTGAGCGCCTTCAGCGCGCCGAAGGACTTGGACACCTCGGAGACGTCGACCGCGTAGACCTCACTCATCTTTTCCTTCCTTCGTTGCCGGGGGCCATAGCGCGAAGCCACGCCTCGGCGAGCTGCGTGACGGCGTCCTCGCCGTCCACGTCCAGGTGCAGGACCTTCTCCGCCAGGGGTCGGGTCAGGATGTGGAAGATCACAGGCCCGATGAACGACTGGAGCGCAAGCAGCGGATCGACCCGGCGGAGGCGTCCCGCGGCCATCTCGCCGCTCACGTACTGGACCATCAGGCCGACCACGCTGCCGATCGCTTCGGCGACGACCTGCTCCGTCTCAGCCGGCAGGCCGCTGACCTCGAAGAACAGAGCACGCATCAGGCCGGTCCTGCCGCCGATCGCGCGGTAAGCGGTGCGCGCCAGCTCGGGCATGAGCACCTGCGCCGGCTCGTCGCCCCGCGCCTGCAGCAGCTCGCGGACCGGCTCGAGCGGCGAGTACGCCTCGATCAGCGCCCCGAGCAGCGCGGCCTTGCCGGGGAACAGGCGGTAGAGGGTCGCGCGCGAGACCTCGGCGCGGTCCGCGAGCTCGTCCATCGACAGCGCCCGCAGCCCGGTCGCGCCGACGAGCTCGACCGCCGCGGCCAGGATGCGGTCGCGCGCCCCGGGCTCGGGCGCGAACTCCAACGCCTCGAGGAGCGCGTCTCGCGAGGCGAAATGGCGGTAGAAGCTGGCCCTGGAGGTGCCTGCCGCATGCGCCAGCTGGGCGACGGTGGCCTTGGGATGGTGGGCCAAAACGCCGGGCGCGTGGTCGAGGATTCGCCGGCTTACCGCCACGAGGCAAGACTAGACTGGACGTCGCGTCTCGTCAAGTATCAACACCGCCTTAACGGGCAGGGTTGGCGTCCGGCGCCCAGCCGGTCATCCTCTGGATCGTGATGGCGACGACCGGACCGCCGGGCCGCATGCTCCGGTACTGCGGGTACCGCGCCAGCAGGAGGTCGATCGCACGCTCCGCCTCGACGGCGTCCTCGACGACTCGAGCCATGCCGTCGACACGCACCCACCACAGCTTCGACCAGTCCTCCTCGTAGTGGTCGAACAGGACCGCGACGTGGGGATTGGCCGCGATGTTGCGCAGGCGCTTGAGGTTGACGGACTGCTTGGGCTTGGCGTCGACGGCGAAGTACAGCGTGTCGCCGGCGAGCGCAAAGCCGATCGGGACCGCGTGCGGACGGCCTTCCGCGTCGGCGGTCGCAAGGTACGCGTCTCGCGATTCTTCGACCCGGCGCCGCATTGCCGAAGCGTCCACGCCAGGAAGTATCGTTGAGCCGTGCAGAGGCTCCGCACGTACACCGTCGACGAGGCCAACCGGGAGCTTCCGCGCGTGCGCCCGATCGTCGCCCAGATCGCGGAGCTTTCGGCGCTGCGACCGGACCTGGAGGAGCAGCTGCGCATGGCCGAATACTCGGCCCAGCGAGCGAGCGCCAACGGCGACGACCACGAGCGCGAGCAGCAGGCACGGGATGCCGTGCAGGGTGCGGAGGAAGAGCTGCTCAAGGCCGTGCTGAGCCTCAACGCGCTGGGCATCCAGCTCAAGGGGCCGCTCGAGGGCCTCATCGATTTCCCCTCGTATCGGGATGGCGAGCTCGTCGAGCTGTGCTGGAAGCTGGGGGAGGAGCGGGTGGAGCACTGGCATCGCGTCGGCGAGGGCTTCGCCGGTAGAAAGAAGCTCTAGCTCGACGCCCTCGCCGCCGGGGCGGCAAGCCACCCCAGCGCGAACGAGGTGGCGTCCTGGACGGAGATCGTCTGGCCCTCGGCCCACGCCGCCTCGTCGTCGGTCGACCGCATCGATTGATGCCAGTCCCGGTGCTCGTTGAGCCCCGCCAGGCCCGCGAGGTCCGTGCCGGTCCGCGTGCGGCTCGACAGCGCGGCCGCGGCGAGCTTGAGCGCCGCCGGCATATCCCCCGCGTACTCCGCCACCGAGGCGGCGTCGTCGAGAAGGATCGTCATGCCGCTCAGGTCCTGCGCCTCGCAGAAGATCTCCATCCCCTCGCGCGTGCAGGTGCGCGCCTTCTCGAGGTCGCCGAGCTTCAGCGCGACGAGCGCCCGCGTGTGCAGGGCCCAGCCCAGGCCGAACCTGTTGTCCTGGGCGCGGTGCAGGACGATGGCCTCGTCGAGCGCGACCGCGGCCTCCGCGTTCCGGGAGCTGAAGTAGAAGGCGTTGCCGATCGCCCACTGGCTGCGCGCCACGCCGGCCTCGTCGCCGAGCTCACGAAAGAAGGCGAGCGCCTCCTCCGCCAATGACTGTGCCGAGCCCACGTCGATCCTGGCGACGATCCGCGGAAAGCTCGAGTTGTACAGCGCGTCGGCGAGCGTCCGCCTGTCGCCGGAGGCCCGGACGATGGCCAGGTTTTCGTCGTACCAGCGCTCGGACGCCGCCAAGTCGGCCTGCCAGTAAGCAATGCCGCCGGCGGCCTCGAGGGCGCGGGCGCGGTTGTCGTCGGGTGCCGAAGGGATCGCGAGGATCGCCTCCATGCGCGCGCGGCCCTCGCGAAGGTGACCGCGCATCTGCCAGAAGCGCCAGAAGGCCGCGCCAAGGCGCTGCGCCCGCGCCGCGTCGCCCCGCGACAGCGACCAGTCGAACGCGGCGCGGAAGTTGTCGAGGTCGAGCTCGAGACGGTCGAGCCACTGTTTGCGGTCGGCGCCGAAGAGGTGCCGCGAAGCCTCGGTGGCCAGCGCCTCGTACGCCGCGGCGTGGCGGTCCCTCGTGGCCGCCGCCTCGCCGGATTCCTGCAAACGCTCGGCGGCGTACTCGCGCACGACCTGGAGCATCAAGAGCCGCGGCTCGTCGAAGTCCGGCATCCGGCGCAGCAGGCTCTGGTCGGCGAGAGCGTCGAGGCCGGACAGGACATCACCGCCGCCCACGTCCGCGCAGACCTGCTCAGCCTGCTCCAGGTTCGCGCCGCGGGCGAAGACCGAGAAGCGCTGGAACAGCCGGCGGTGCGACTCTTCGAGCAGGTCGTAGCTCCAGGCGATCGCGCCGGCGAGCGTCTGCTGGCGACCGGGCATGTCTCTTGAGCCGGCCCCGAGGATCTGCAGGCTCTTCTCGAGGCGCGTGAGCAGCGCCTGGGGCCCGAAGAGCTTGACGCGGGCGGCGGCGAGCTCGATTGCAAGAGGCAGTCCATCCACGCGCTCGCAGATGCCGGCGATCGCGGGAGCGTTCTCATTCGTAGCCTGGAAATCCGGCTTGACCGAGACCGCCCGCTCGATGAAGAGCTTGACCGCCTCGTACTGCGAGAGGGCGTCGAGCGGCGGCAGTGCCTGCATGTCCGGCAGCCGCAGGGGCTCGACCGCCAGCTCCTGCTCGCCATAGACGCGCAGCACCGCGCGACTGCTGACCACGATCTTGAGCGAGGGGCTCGCGTGCAGGAGGTCGGACACGACCGTGGCGCCGTCCGGCAGCAGCTGCTCGAAGTTGTCGAAGACCAGCAGGACGGCCCTGTCGCGCAGGTACTCCTCCGCCACCTCCAACGGCGTGCGACTGCCTGGCACCGCGAGCTGCAGGACCTGGACGAGCACCGAAGGCACGAGGTCCGGGTCGTTCACCGCCGAGAGCGGCACGAAGTAGACCCCGCCCGGAAAATCCTGCACGACGTCGGCCGCGAGCTGGAGGCTGAGCCGCGTCTTGCCGATGCCGCCCGGTCCGGTCAGCGTGAGCAACCGTGTCCCGGCGAGCAGCCTGCGCGCCGCGGCGACGTCGCGCTCGCGGCCGACGAAGCTCGTGAGCTGCGTGGGCAGGTTGTTCGGCGTCGAGTCGAGCGTGCGCAGCGCGGGGAATCGGTCGGGCGCGCCGTCGATCACGAGCTGGTAGATGTGCTCGGGCCGGGCGAGGTCCTTGAGGCGATGCGTGCCCAGGTCGCGGATCGTGAGCCCGCCGGGCAGGTGGTCCTCCGCCAGGGCGCGCGTGGTCTCGCTGATGAGCACCTGGCCGCCATGCGCGGCGCTCGAGACGCGCGCGGCGTGATGGACGTCGAGTCCGATGTACTCGTTGCCGACGAGCGGCGCCTCTCCGGTGTGCAGCCCCACGCGCACGCGCAGCTCGACGCCGTCCGGCCACACGTGGCGCGCGAACTCCCGCTGCACATCGCCCGCCGCCTGGCACGCGTCGACGGCGCTCTCGAAAACGCAGAAGAACGAGTCGCCTTCGGTCCGCAGCTCGCGCCCGCGGCCCCGCGCGAAAGCGCCGCGCAGGATCTCGTGGTGGTCGGTCTGAGCGCGCACGTAGCGATCTCCGGCCTCCTGCATGAGCCGCGTCGACCCCTCGATGTCGGTGAAGAGAAACGTGACCGTGCCGGTCGGCAGACTCATTGCGGCGAGTGCGTCAGAGCCTTGGCGAGCAGCGGCTCGAGCACCGCGGCGAGCTCGCGCCGGTAGTCCTCACCCTCGAAGTCGAGCAGGGGGTGCGGGGGGAGCAGCTTCTCCGTCACCGTGCCACCCGCGCGCACGTAGAGCGCGGGGTACGGATCGTCGCGACCGTTCGCCTCCAGCGCCATCGCGACCGCGTCACCGCCGTCCGCGTCGTCGACGAAATGCGCGAGCGGCTCGATGCCGCCGTGCGTGATTCCCTCCGCCGCGTCGATGCGTACGACCTGGGCGAGGTAGGAGCGCTGATGCCACAGCTCCGGCCCGCGGCTGGCCTCGGCCAGCAGGAAGGGGATGACCTCTTCGGCTCGCATCGGCCGCCGCGCCGGCTTCATGCCGAAGCGCTCCTCCGCGAGGTGGCGGGCGAGAACCCTCGCGTTGTACCGGTAACCCTGCACGGCGCCCGAGTTGCTGGGGATGCCGTGCTTGCGCAGGCCCTGCGCGCCCTGGTTGATCGTGCCCGCGAAGAAGATGCCGGGCACCGTGGCGCTCTCCCAGTAGGGCGTCTGCGCAGGCAGCCGGCTCTGGCCGAAAGTCGCGACTCCGATGTCGGGCAGATCCTGCAGCGGACAGACGAACCCTGTGGCGGCGATCACGTCGTCGGCGTCGAAGACCATGGCGCGACCGTCGATCGGGCTCTTCGTGTGCACGCGATAGGCGCTTCCGGCGCGCTCGATCTGCTCGATGGACGCGTCGAGGATGACGACGCCGCCCGCGAGCGCCCAGTCCTCGTACGGCTGCACGTAGCGCGCGCGGACGCCGGCGAGCGAGCGCGTGTCGACCGAGAGCTTGGCCGGGCTCGGCGACGCGAGCACTATCTGGCGCGCCCACGGCAGCAGGCCGGTGGCGATCTCGAAACCGGAGTTCTGCTTGCCCACGATGAAGACGCGCCGGTCCGCGTACGCCTCGGCAGGGCGCAGGTCGCCGTACTGCTGCACGCCCTCGACCTCGAGCACGTGTGGGCGCCACGGCGCGGCGACGCCGACGGCGAAGACGACGGTCCCGGCGCGGTACTCGCCGTCCGACGTCTCGAGCGCGAACCCGCCGCGGTCCAGCCGCCTGGTGGCATGCCAGGTGCAGCCGTACCGGACGCGCAGCTCGGTCCTTTCGGCGAAGGCGACGAGCCCGCGCTCCATCTCCGGCCGGGAGGGAAAGTAGGAGGTGCCGTCCATGACCGACGGCATGATGGCGGCCGTATCGTCGTCGTCCCCGAGGAGGCTGTTCCAGTCGTAGCGCTGGTACTCGCGCGTGCCGCGCCGGTGATCGGCGTACGGCTTGGTCCAGCTGAGCATCCGCTGGAAGATCGGCCACTTCCGGAACATGCCGCCGGGCGAGTCGTCGGCGGAGATCACGGCGTGGTCCACGCCCAGGGCGCGGAGGCTGTAGGTCAGCTGGAGCGCGCCCGGCCCGCTGCCGACGACCACCAGCGGATAGGCCCCCGGCGCATAGGGTCGCTCGGTCAGCTGAGCCACCTTGTGGTGGTTCGGAGCTTGCGGGCCTCGCCCTGGAGCACGCGGTACATGACGTGCGGGTGGGCGATCAGGAACTCTTCGACCTGCGCGGGCGCGAGCACGAGGCAGCGCAGAGCCTGCCGGGCGACGATGTCCGCCGTCGGCGGCTCTCCGAGCAGGGAGGAGATCTCGCCGAAGAAGTCCCCCGGGCGCAGCCCCGTCCGCTCCTTGCCTCCGACGACGATGCTCGCCGCGCCCTCGACGATGACGTAAAAGCCGGTCGCGGTGAGGCCCTGCCGGATCACCCGCTCGCCTTCGGAGAAGTACACCTCGTCGAAGGACTGCACGATGCTTTCGAGCTCGGGCGTGCTGAGGTCCGCGAACAGCGCGAACCCGGAGAGGATATCGGCGACGTCGGCGCGTGCTGCCACTTGGCTTTGCCGCGAAGCTTAGTCGGTCGCCTTCTCCTTGACGACCGGTCCGTGCACCGCCTCGTAAACAGCCCGGGCGACCCCGACCGGATCCAGGCCGTGCTCGCGAAGGATGTCCGCGGCTTTGCCCTGGGGCAGGAACGCATCGGGCAGGGAGAGCGTCCGGACCCGCCCGGCCAGGCCGTGGGGCGCCAGGGCCTCGAGGACCGCGCCGCCGAAACCGCCCGCGCCGACGTTGTCCTCGACCGTGACGACGACACGGTGCGCGCGGGTCCAGTCCACCAGCCTGGGGTCGACGGGTTTGATCCAGCGCGCGTTGACGACGGCGCACGAGACGCCCTGCAGCTCCAGTCGCTGGGCGGCCTCGGCCGCGACCTCGACCATGCGCCCTACGGCGAAGATCACGGCATCGTCGCCCTTGCGCACCTCTTCCCAGCGACCGACGGGCAGCGGCTCGACCGGGAGCTCAGGCGTCGCCGGCGCGGGGCCCTTGGGGTAGCGAATGGCGACCGGGCCGTCGGTCGCGAGCGCGGTCTCGAGGAGCGCGCACAGCTCGG